>JBCCTP010000431.1:0-4291 GCA_039198505.1 Actinomycetota bacterium
CAGGGCGATGGTCTGGGCCGCACCGAAACCACCCCCCCGCCCCCCCCCGGGGGCCAGCCCCGCACGGGGTGTGGGGTGAGGTGCCGGGCACTACACGCGACATCAGCTCGGCCAGATCGGGCGGAGCCGATCGAGGAGGAGACGGTTGGCCTCGACGAGGGAGGACCGACCCGCGTCGGCGGCCCACACGGCGAGCATCGAGTCGATCGCTCCCAGGTACGCGCCCGCCACGTAGGCACATTCGGCGTCGCTCCAGTCGGCCGCCGCCGGATCAGCCGCGAGCAGGTCGAGGACGCGCCGGTGCCACGACTCGGTGGCCACGCCGGCCGTTGCGATCGACGGCGCCTCGGCGAGGATCTGGAGCCCGACGAGAACGTCTCGCGGACGCTCGTCGATCGACGCCGACACGGCGAGGCTCCCGAGTTCGGCGATCTCCCGTGCCGACGAACCCGGTGGCGCGGACGTCACCGCGTCGTCCCACGTCTGGAGCCAGCGCCGGGGTAACTCGAGGACGATGTCGTCCTTGGATCGGAATCGGCGGTACACGGTCCGGCGCGACACCCCGGCCCGTTCGGCCACTCGCTCCATCGTGAGCGCGGCGTACCCCTCGGCTTCTGCGATGTCGAGTGCCGCATCGAGGAGAGCCGACCGTGTCTCTTCGTGACGGCGCTGGCGGACGTCGACCATCGTTGGCGATCGTAGTGTCACCGATGACACGTTGCGCCAACGTGGCACACTGTGTCATCTTGGAGATCGATGACGACCGAGACCCGAACGACACCGCGGACACTCGACGCCCTCGTGCCCGACCCGCCGTTCCGCGAGCGGCACCGGCGTCGAGTCGACGCAGCCCACGAGCACGTCGCGACTGCCATGCTCGACACGACGACGAGCGACATCTCGATCTTGCCCCCACTGATGGCCCTCCGCACGCTCCCGGCGCGTCTCTCCGGGTCCCGTCAGGTCGACCTCGACGGACCGCTCCCCCTCCTCGATGCCTTCCGGTCCGAGGGATTCGTCGACCTCGGTCAGACCGTCGAGCCCGAGTTCGCCTCGATCCACATGGGTGCGATCGGGAAGTTCTGGCATCCGAGCGGGAACGCCCCCGTTCCACTCGACGACATCGACGCCTTCCTCGCGTTCGACGAGCCCGGCTTCAACCGCATCGCGTTCGACCTTGTCGCGACCGAACTCGATGGCGCCGTCGAGCTGACCACCGAGACGCGCGTCGCCGGCACCTCGCCCGACGCGGACCGTCGGTTCCGCCCCTACTGGTGGTTGATCCGAGGCCCCAGCGGTCTGATCCGACGCCAGTGGCTGGCCGCGATCGACCGGCGGGCGTCATCGATGGCAGTGTCGGGAACGGGCCGATGACGCCACTGCGATGGTGGCCCCGTCGCCCGGAGGCCGAAGGGCCACCGATTCTCGTGACGTGATCGCGTGACGTGCCTGGCCCGTCCCGCGACATCGTCGAAGGCCAACGGTTCAGCAGCCGAGCTTGGCGGTGATGGTGTCCATCAGGTCGTCGATCGGCACACGGACCTGTTCGGTCGTGTCGCGATCTCGCACGGTCACGGCCCGATCGTCGAGCGAGTCGAAGTCGACCGTGACGGCGAGTGGGGTCCCGATCTCGTCCTGTCGCCGGTACCGCTTGCCGATGTTCTGCGTCTCGTCGTAGTCGACCATGTAGCGGTCGGAGACCATCTTCCGGACCTCGTGGGCCAGCGGGGTGAGTGTGTCCTTCTTCGACAGCGGGAGCACGGCCACCTGGTACGGGGCGATCCGCGGATGCAGGCGGAGCACCACCCGCGTCTCGCCGTTGATCTCGTCCTCGTCGTACGCCGCGAGGAGGAACGCCGCCATCGTGCGCGTGGCGCCCGCCGCCGGCTCGATCACGTATGGCACGTACCGCTCGTTCGTCTGCGGGTCGAAGTAGTCGAGCTTCTCCCCCGACGCCTCGGCGTGGGCCTTCAGGTCGTAGTCGGTGCGCTGAGCGATGCCCTCGAGCTCGTCGAAGCCCCACGGGAACAGGAACTCGACGTCGGCAGTGCCGGTCGAATAGTGCGACAGCTCGTCGTCGTCGTGCGGGCGCAGCTGCAGCATCGACTCGGGGATGCCGTGGTCGACGTACCAGTCGAAACGTTCCTTGCACCAGTAGTCGTACCACTCGGGTCCGGTCTCGGGGGGCACGAAGAACTCGAGCTCCATCTGCTCGAACTCGCGGGTGCGGAAGATCCAGTTCTGCGGCGTGATCTCGTTGCGGAACGACTTCCCGACCTGCGCGATGCCGAACGGCGGCTTCTTCCGGCTGGTCTGAAGGACCTGGCCGAAGTTCGTGAACATGCCCTGAGCGGTCTCGGGACGCAGGTAGGCGTCGGAGCCCGCGCCTTCGACCGGGCCTGCCTGGGTCTTGAACATGAGGTTGAACTCACGAGCCTCGGTGAAGGCCCCGACCGCACCGCAGCTGGGGCACACGTTCGGGTCGTCGAGCTTGTCGAGCCGGAACCGGGACTTGCAGTTCGTGCAGTCGACGAGCGGGTCGCTGAAGTTGGCGAGGTGACCCGATGCTTGCCACACCTGCGGCGGGCTGAGCACCGCTGCATCGATGAGCACGACGTCGTCGCGCTGCTGGACGGTCGAGCGGATCCAGGCGTTCTTCACGTTGCGCAGCATCAGCGCGCCGAGCGGCCCGTAGTCGTACGTCGAGCGGAAGCCGCCGTAGATCTCGGCGGACTGGTACACGAAGCCGCGGCGTTTGCAGAGGCTGACGATCTGCTCGAGGTCGGTGGCAGGCATGGCCGCTCAGGCTACGAGCGCGCTCCTCGACTCGATGCGACACTTTGTGCCTGACCCACTCTGTCGCCGGCGACGGTGTGGGTCAGGCACACTCTGTCGCCGGCACACTCTGTCGCCCCGGCATGTCCTCGACGTCAGACACCGCGAGCGCGCTGCGACGGATCTCGCCGAACGCCCTCGGGGCGATCTACATGGTGATCGGATCGCTCGGATACGTGACCAACGACGCGCTCGTCCGGGTGGCGACCGACGAGGGCCTCGGCGTGTACCAGGCTCTGTGCCTCCGGGGACTCGCGATGACCGTCCTCTTCGCCGCGCTCGTCCGAGCACGCCGCCGGCCGGGACGACCCTCCCGACTCACGCCACCGGTCGTCGCTCGTGTCGGAGCGGAGGTCGTCTCGACGGCGCTGTTCTTCGCGGCACTCGTGCATCTCGAGTTCGCGACCGCTCAGACGATCCTGCTCCTCGTCCCGTTCACCGTCACGCTCGTGGCAGCGCTGGTCCTCGGCGAGTCGGTGACCGCCGGGCAGTACGCGACGGTCGTCGCCGGATTCGTCGGTGTGCTCCTCGTGGTCCAACCGGGCACCGGCGACTTCTCCGCCTGGTCGCTCGCCGTGGTCGGAGCCGCCGTCTCCCTGACCTTCCGCGAGTTCGCGACGCGCCGCATCGACGGCGGAACGTCGGCGACGTTCGTCGCCCTCGCCACGTCGGTCGCGATCACGGTGATGACCGGTGTGCTCGCCGCCGTGACCGAATGGAACGCCGTGTCGGCTCGAGGCGCAGCCGCGGTCGGCCTCGCGTGCCTCTGTCTCGTCGTCGGCTACGTGTTCACGATCCAGACCGTCCGGGTGGGCGACCTCAGCGTGTCGGCGCCGTTCCGCTACACCACGCTCGTCGGCGCGGTGATCCTCGGTGCGATCTTCTTCGACGAGACGCCCGGTCTGCTCACCGTCGCCGGCTGCCTGATCATCGTGGTCAGCGGGATCGTGGCGATCCACCTGGAACGGACGTCGGGGCGCTCGCAGGGATCACTCGCCGAGGCGTGACGACGACGACGGACGACGCACGTCGGTCGTCAACCGCCACTGGACAGCGTGTCGATCAGGTGGCGTCGGAACGCCGACGCGTCGACGCCGGAGACCAGCGTGCAGTTCGGTTCGCCGCCGGTCCGACCGTCGAGGTCGAAGTGGGTCGATCCGTACGACGGCCCGGAGTCGGTGTCGACCACGAGCGACGTCGGAACCGCCTCGAACATCTCGGCGCGAGCGGCGTACGCGATCACCGTCGGGTCGTACATCGGACGCCCGAGTCGGGCGTATCTCTCACGATCGATGTCGTCGCCCATGGCCCGCACGAGCCGGGCGACGGCCGCGGCCGACGGTGTGCCGACCGCATCGATCTCGGCGAGCGTCGCCTCGTCGATCGTCGCGGACTCCCCGATCTCGGCGGGGACGACGGTGAGGTCGACGCCTGCGGCGAGCAGGACCGCCAGAGC
>JBCCTP010000432.1:0-4282 GCA_039198505.1 Actinomycetota bacterium
CACCAGCGTGACCGCACGACCCTCGAGGAGGAACCCGCCCGGCTTCCACCGGAAGTGGCGGACGTGATGAGTGTGGTCCTGCAGCGTGATCGCCTCGGAGCTCCACTTCACCACGCGGCCGACGAACCCCGACGAGCGATCGACGACCGTCATCGAGGGCTCGACCACGACGTCGACGTACCGGGGAGCGCGACGGTGCTGCTCGAAGTCGTCGAGGATGTCGGTGTCGTACGGCATGGCGATCGCGAGTGTCGCACCTCGATCAGCGGCTGGCGCGGTTCCTCCATCCGTCGGGGGTGACCACCCAGTCGAGAACGGAGCCGTCCGGGAATCGGAACGGCGCACGGGCGCCGAGATGGGCGTTCGCCTCGGGCACGACGAGCGGCGACAGACGGTCGGCCGAGGTCCAGCGGTGCCAGCGGCGAGCCGGCACCTCGACCAACTCGACGGGGTCCTCGCCGAGGATCTCGATCGCCCCGTGCACGACGCCGGCCTGCTCGTAGCCGTCCTCACCGCCCTCGCCGTCCTCGAGTGGCAGATCGTCCGGAGCAGCGACGGCGTACCACTCGAGATCGAACGCGACCGGAGTCGGGATGCCGTAGGCCCGATCGAGCGCGTCGTCGGGATCGGTGAGGCCCGCCGCGTACGTCTCGTTCCCGATCGTCCACTGCTCGAGCGGAGCGTCGCACACGTGCTCGGCCCACATCGCTTCGCCCTTGATCACGAACGGATCGCTGCGCACCGGAACCTCGGCATCGAGGACGTGCAACAGAGGACGATCCGATCGGGCCAGCGCCGCCCAGTACCACGCGGTGCGCCCGATGATCCGATGACCGGAGAGCACCCCGAGGGCGCCCGAGGTCCCCACGTCGGGGTCACCGGAACGCCACGCGGCGAACACCCACTCCTCGATCCTCGCGCCCGCATGGCGGAGGTCGTCCTCTGGCGATCGCGCCACGATCCGGCAGACTACGGGCCGTGTCCGACGACCGACCGACCGCCGAGTTCCGCTACCTGAGCCTGCAGTGGATCGACGCGCTCTCCGCCGAGGTCGCAGCGAGCGAGGCGATGCGCGACCTGGCCGATCATCACGACGTCGGCGTCACCCAGGTCGTGACCGACGGACCCGAGGGCACGGTCACGTATCACCTCGTCGTCGGTGAGGGTCAGGCGGCGTTCGGCGCCGGGCCGGCCGATCGAGAAGACGTGAAGATGGAGCAGTCGTGGGAGACCGCCGTCGGTGTGGCGACCGGCGAACTCAACGCCCAGGACGCCTTCATCAACGGGCGCATCCGCCTGTACGGCGACCAGCAGAAACTGCTCGAGTCGCAACCGGTGTTCGGTGCACTCGACGCAGTCTTCTCGTCGGTGCGCGACCGGACCAGGTACGACTGAGGACGAGGACCGCCGTGCCGGAGATGCCCGAGATCGAGGCCCACGCCGAGCGTCTGCAGGAGCAGTTCGGCGGCCGGGTGCTCGAGTCGTTCCGGCCGCTCACGTTCACCGCGCTGAAGACCGCCCTGCCGGCACCCGACGAGGCGTACGGCCACGCGCTCGAACACATCGATCGCCGCGGGAAGTACCTCCGCATGCACATCGGCCCGGTCGTGTTCATCGTCCACCTCATGCAGGGCGGTCGGCTCCTGCCCGACGAGAAGCTCGCGAAGAAGCCGCGCGGCGGTCAGGCCCGATTCATCTTCGACGACGGGCCCGCGCTGCTGCTCACCGAGCAGGGCACCGAGCGCCGGGCGGGTGTCTGGTGTGTCGCGCGAGACGACGTCGACGGGCCACCGGTGGGCGACCTCGGACCGGAGGCCGTCGGGCTCCCACCCGACGAGCTGGCGGCGCTGTTCGCCGACCATTCGATGCGGATCCACGGGTTTCTCCGCGACCAACGGATGGTGGCCGGCCTCGGACGTCGACTCGCGAACGAGGTCTGCTGGACGGCGAGGGTGTCCCCGTTCGCGACCACGAAGAAGCTGGGCCCCGACGGGGCCGAGAAGATCAGCGATGCCATCACGGTGTGCGCAACCGACGGTCTCGAGTACGAGCGAACCCGCGGCGACATGAGCAAGTCGAAGGACCGTCCGAGCGCCGTGCACGGCCGCACCGGCGAGCCGTGCCCACGCAGCGACGAGTGCGGCGACGAGACGATCCGCGCCGTCGAGTACTCGGGGTACACGGTGAACTACTGCCCTGCCTGTCAGACGGGCGGCAAGATCCTCGCCGACAACACCACGAGCAAGTTCCTCAAGTAGCTCGTCCGACGGCGGCAGCCGACTCGTCCACGACCCGGCTCGCGTAGGGTTCGGTCATGCCGATCCATCTCCGCGCCGAACCGGGCGACTACGCCCCCGCCGTCCTCTGCCCGGGTGATCCCCGGCGTGCGGCGTACATCGCCGAGACGTTCTTCGACCCCGGGTATCGGGAGGTGAACGTCGAGCGGGGGATGCTCGGCTACACCGGCACGTTCGAGGGCCAGCCGATCAGCGTGCAGACGACGGGGATGGGCTGTCCCTCGGCCGGCATCGTCTTCGAAGAACTCGCGATGCTCGGGGCCGAGCGACTCATCCGGGTCGGCACCTGCGGCGGCATCGGCGACGGGATGTCGATGGGCGACACGGTCATCGCATTGTCGGCAGCGTCGGAGGACCCGACGGCCAAGTTGTACGCGCAGTGGCATGCCATCGCGCCGACGGCGACCTTCTCGCTCGTCGAGCGAGCGGTGTCCCTGACTCGGGACGGCACGATGGGGACGGCACACGTCGGGCCGATCGCGAGCTCCGGGCTCTTCTACGAGACCGACGACACCCTGTTCCCGCGGATGAAGGCGGTCGGCGTCCTCGCGGTCGAGATGGAGGCCGCCATGATGTACACGGTCGCCGCCATGAAGGGGATGGAGGCGCTCGCGATGATGACCGTCAGCGACGTGATCGGCGCCGAGGGCGACAGCGTCCGGATCAGCGACGAGGAGCTGACGGCCGGCGTCGACCAGATGATGCGGATCGGCTGCCAGGTCGCGGTCAGCTGATCGCGTGACGTGCCTGGCACGTCACGCGACACCGATCAGATGAGGCCGAGTTCGGCGACGGCGTCGCGCTCGCTGGCGAGCTCTGCGGCCGAGGCGTCGATCTTCGACCGGCTGAACTCGTCGATGTCGAGACCCTGGACGATCTCGTACGCGCCGTCGTTGCACACGCAGGGGAACGACGAGATGATCCCCTCGGGCACGCCGTAACTGCCGTCGGAGGGAATGGCCATCGACACCCAGTCGCCGTCGGGGGTTCCCATCGTCCAGTCGCGGATGTGATCGACGGCGGCCGACGCCGCCGACGCCGCCGACGACGCGCCGCGCGCATCGATGATGGCCGCACCGCGCTTGGCGACGGTGGGGATGTACGTGTCGGCGTACCAGTCGTGGTCGGCCACCTGGTCGTAGGCGCTCGACCCGTTGACCTCGCAGTGGTAGAGGTCGGGATACTGCGTGGTCGAGTGGTTACCCCAGATCGTCATCTTGGTGATGTCGTTGACGCTCACGCCGAGGCGCTGTGCGAGCTGGGTCTTGGCCCGGTTGTGGTCGAGGCGCGTCATCGCGGTGAAGCGTCCGGGATCGAGGTCGGCGGCGTTGCGCTGGGCGATGAGCGCATTGGTGTTGGCCGGGTTGCCGACGACGAGGACCTTCACGTCCTTCGCCGCCGAGCGGCTGAGCGCCTCACCCTGCGGCTTGAAGATGCCGCCATTGGCCGAGAGCAGGTCCGCGCGCTCCATGCCCGCTTTGCGCGGCATCGCCCCGACGAGAAGGGCGACGTCGGCGTCGCCGAACGCAGTGTCGGCGTCATCGGTGCACACGATCTCGGTGAGCAGAGGGAACGCACCGTCGTCGAGCTCCATCTTCACGCCCTCGAGCGCTCCCAGAGCCGGCGTGATCTCGAGGAGTTGGAGGGCGATCGGAGTGTCGGGACCCAGCATCGAGCCCGACGCGATCCGGAAGAGGAGGCTGTAGCCGATCTGGCCGGCAGCCCCGGTGACGGCAACACGAACAGGGGAGGTCGTCATGCGCGCGAGGCTAGGTGATCACGATTCCCCACCCAATCCGGACGGACGTGTGGAGCGAGCGGGCTGCTCGGGACCTGGGCGAAAGCGGACAGTGTCCGGATCTGGCCCGGGCGAAAGCGGACACTGTTCCCTCGAGTCCCGGGCTCAACGGAACAACTCGATGTCAGGCGGCGAGGGAAGCGCGAGCGACGAGCCGCACGCGATCCGAGACCGAAGCGAAGCGGCG
>JBCCTP010000433.1:0-4257 GCA_039198505.1 Actinomycetota bacterium
CCCGTCGTCCAGTCGATGGTGGGAGGGTCGGCCGACATCGTCGACGACGGCGCCAGCGGTTCGCTCGTCCCGGCATCCGATCCGGCGGCGCTCGGCGCGGCCGTCGAGGCGATCGTCGACGATCCGACGCGATGGGCGTCGATGAGCGCCCGCGGGCGGCAGCTCGCGGAGGAGCGCTTCGACGTGCGGGCCAACGCCGCGACGACGATCGATCGTCTCAGCGCCCTCGCCGGTCGCTGATCCGGACGCCGCCTGCGCGGTGGTCAGCCGTCGGAGGACGACTTCGGTCGCAGCGTGACCGCGGCGGGGAGCGCGACGAGCGTCGTGAGCCAGCTCAGCACGATGATCGAGGCGAGCAGCACCCCCACGATCACGTACGGCGTGAGTGACGACAGCAGCAGCGGGGAGAAGCCGATGGCGATCACGGCGGCGTTGCGGGTGAGGGCGCGCGCCGGCTCGTCACCGAACTCCCGCACCGCGGCCCGCGAGTCGCCATGGCGCTCCCGGAGTGCTCGGAACCGCTGCACGAAGTGGATGGCGAAGTCGACTCCGATCCCGAGGACCATCGTCGACAGCACCGCGACCGGCATGTCGATGTCGCGACCCAGGAGACCGAGACCGGCGTAGACGATCGCCACCGTCCACAGGACGGGTGCGAGTGCGAGGAGGGCCCACCGGATCGAGCGGAACAGCAGCGTGAGCAGGACGAGGATGATCAGCAGCGTCACGGCGAATCCGGCGATCATCCCCGAGACCATCTCGTCCTGCCAGACGAGGTTGAGGTGGCTCTCGCCCGCCCACCGCACGTCGATCGACGACGGGAGCGCGTCGATCAGCGGGTCGGCGCGATCGAGCACGTCCTGCATCGCGGTGTTGTCGCCGCTGCGGAGTTGGATCCTGAGGTTGGCGCGATCGAGATCGTCGGTGACGAGCGACGAGGCGACCGGCGAGGCGGCGAGTGCGTCGGCGAGTGTGTCGCCGGTCGCGGTCGGGCCGTCGGCGACTGCCTCGGTCGGAAGGAGATCGGTGTACGTGACGACGGCGCCCACGACCTCGAGTGTCTCGATCTCGTCGGCGAGTTCGTCGACCGCGACGACGACGTCGGCCTCGAGTAGCGCGCCACTGCGGGTCTCGTCGACGAGGAGGTTCGCGGTGAACGTGCCGGGCAGGGCATCGCCGAGCCGCTCGGTGGCGGTCCGGATCTCGTGGCCCGAGCGGAACCAGTTGACCGGGTTGTCGTTGACCTGGAGCGACGTGAGCACCGGCACCGCGGCGATGACCGCGACCCCGGCCGGGGCGAGCACGACCCCCGGTCGGCGAGCGCCGGCCGCCGGGAGCGCTGCGACGACGCGTGCGAACCGGCTCGCCCGTTCGTCGCCGTCGACGCTGTCGCGCGCGACGCGGCTCGCGACCGCCCGGTCGACGGAGCGGTCCGGTGCGCGGACGAGCATCGCCGGCAGGAGGGTGAGTGTGCCGGCCCAGGCGATGGCGACGCCGATGGCCACGAAGACGCCGAACACGCGGACCGGAGGGATCGGCGTGAGGGCGAGCGCAGCGAAGCCGGTCGCCGTGGTGGCCGTGGTGGAGCCGATCGGTCCGACGAGTTCGGCGTACACGGCACGGATCGTCGCCCGACGATCGATCCCGGGTCGGTGCCGGTCGAAGAACTCACTGATCACGTGGATGGCGTCGAGGATCGCGATCGGCATCAGGAAGATCGGGATCATCGAGCTCATGATGTGGAGCGTGTTGCCGGTGCCGATGAGGAGGCCCATCGTGGTGATCACGGCCACGAGGGCGAGCAGCATCGCGGGCACCACGAGGACGAGGCGACGGAAGAACACGAGCATGAGCGCGAAGATCGCGAGGCCCGCGAGGGGCGCGAACACCGCCATCTGGATGAACATCTGATCGCCGAACGCCTCCTGGGCGAGCGGCAGGCCGGCGACGTGGCGCTCGAGGTCGGCCAGGGCCGGCTCGGCGTCGAGGAGGCGGTCCACCTCGTCGGCGGTCGGTTGTGCGTCGGACTTCGAGTCGAGCGGGATGAAGACGGCGAGGGCGTCGCGGTCCGCCGACACCACGTTGCCGGCGAGGACGGGATCGGACTCGATCTGGTCGAGCAGGGCCGTGGGGTCGCCGGCGATCGCGTCGTACGCGGCGCCGTCAGCTGAGGGTCCGATCGCCGTCCGCACCGAGACCAGCAGCTCGGCGTCCACGCCCTCGGCCGCGACCAGGCCGTCGTGCACACGGCCCATCGCGGCGACCTGATCGCCGGTGACGTCGCCTCCGTCGGTGAACACGCCGGCGACGATCGTCTCGGCGCCGCCGAACGTCGCGCGCAGGTCGTCGTTGACGACGCGCGCCGGATCGTCGGCCGAGAGCATGTTCTCGGGGTCGGTGTCGATCTCGACGCGCACCATGAGCGCGCCGAGCACGACCGTGATGAGGGCGACGACGACGAGAACGCGGCCCGGTCGTCGCAGCGAGGTGTCGACCACCCGCATCGACCACGACCGGGCACCGGCTTCCTGTTCGAGGGAGGTATCGGGTGTGCCCATGATCTCGGGGGCGTCGTTCGTGATCGTGCTCATCGGATGGTGGCTCCTCGGGTCGCCGCGGTCGGTCGTGTGCGGCGAGACGGTCAGGACGGCGAAGCGGCCGTCCATCCTGATACCCCCGGGGGTATCTGTCAAGTACCCCCAGGGGTATCTGGAGCGCAGCTAGGGTGTCCGCTGTGCGCTTCCCCGACGAGATCAGCGACGACGTGCGGACCCGCCTCCGGCGGCTCGAAGGGCAGGTGCGCGGTGTTCAGCGCCTCGTCGACGAGGGCGCCGACTGCGCCGACATCGTCACGCAGCTCGCGGCGTGCAAGGGCGCTCTCGACCGGATCTCGTACCGGCTGTTCGCGGCCGGGATGCGGTACTGCGCGACCGATGCCGAGACCGACATGACCGCCGACGAACTCGAGCGGCTCTTCATCAAGCTCTCCTGAGGCCCGGTCGCCTCCGTCCGAGCCGTCCGGGGCGTCCGGAGCCGTCCGGTCGATCCACGACTCGTTCTGGTCGCGCGCGCATTGGGAGACTCGGCGCATGACCGACGTCCGAGATCTCTCCGACACGGCGGACTCGCCCGCGGACGACGCCGTGAGCCTCGACGGGTTCAACCCGTTCGACCCGGGCGTTCAACAGTGTCCCCACGCGTACTACGCCAAGATGCGCGAGGACACATCGGTGTTCCACGTGCCCGACACCGACATCTACATGGTGACCCGCCACGACCTCGTCGTGCCGATCCTGCGCGACACGGCGACGTTCTCGTCCGGCTTCTCGACGGCCGGCATGATGCCCGACGCCGCGTTGCTCGAGAAGATGAAGGCGATCATGGCCGAGGGCTGGCCACCGGTGCCGACGATGCTGACGATCGACCCGCCGCACCACACTCGGTTCCGCAGCACGGTGGCGCCCTACTTCACGCCGAAGACCATGGCGACGCTGCGCGAACCGATCACGGCCATCGTCGATCGTCTCATCGACGAGCTGCCCGCCGATGGGGAGGAGTTCGACGTCGTCACGGCGCTCAACGTTCCGGTGCCGATCGAGGCGATCGCCCACGTGCTCAACGTCCCGGCATCGAAGCTCGACGACTTCAAGAGGTGGAGTGACGACTTCATCGCTCCGATCGGCTCCAACCCGACCGAGGAACGCCGGCTCGAAGCGCTGCGCGGCACCGTCGAGTTCCAGCACTACTTCGCCGAACAACTCGAGCAGCGCCGCACCGAGCCCGTCGGCGACCTGATGAGCGATCTCGTCCAGTCGCGGATCGTCGCCGACGAGGGGCATCCCGACATCGACGGCGAGAACGACAAGGGTGAACCGACCCGTCCGCTCACGATGGCCGAGATGCTCTCGATCGTGTCGCAGCTGCTCGTCGCGGGCAACGAGACCACGACGAAGTCGCTCACCGAGGGCTTCCGCCTGCTCGCCGAGAGCCCCGACGTGTGGGAGAAGCTGCGGGCCGACCCCGCCGGCTACGCCCCGAACGTCACCGAGGAGGTGCTGCGGCTGTCCACACCCACGCAGGGGATGTTCCGCATCGTGCAGCAGGACACCGAGATCGACGGCGTGCCGGTTCCGAAGGGCGCGCGGCTCGTCGTGATGTATGCGGCGGCCAACCGCGACCCCGAGGTGTTCGACGATCCCGACGCTTTCGATCCCGACCGTGAGGGCCTCATGAAGCAGCACCTCGCGTTCGGCAAGG
>JBCCTP010000434.1:0-4256 GCA_039198505.1 Actinomycetota bacterium
CACGAGCAGAGCCACGTAGATGTTGAACTGGACGAGCTGGCCGAGCGAGAGGTCCCCGTCGATGACCCGCAGGCCGCCCAGCCAGAGCACACCGATCAGTCCGATCTGGGGCAGCAGCTCGATCGCCGGGAGGTAGGTCGCCCGGATCTTCGCGGCTCGGATCGAGACCCGACGGATGTCGTCGGCCTCGACCCGGAGCCGTTCGGACTGCACCCGCTCGGCCCCGAAACCCTTGACCACACGAACGCCACCGACGGTCTCCTCGACCACGGTGGCGAGCTCGGCCTGCTCGGCCTGCACCGCGAGCACCGCCGGGTGCACACGGTTGGAGAAGCGACGACCGAGCACCTGGATCAGCGGGATGGCGGCCAGCGCCACGATCGCCAGGAGCCAGTCGGTCACGAGGAGGATCACCGCGACGGCGAGGATCATCACGAGGTTCGACAGCGTGATGGGGATCATCATCACGAACATCTGGATCTGATTGAGGTCGCTCGACGAGCGACTCATCAGCTGACCCGTCTGCGCCCGGTCGTGGTAGCCGATGTGCATCGACATGATGTGGCCGAAGAGGCGTTCGCGCAGACGGGTCTCGGTCCAGCGGGCCTCGCGGAACGCGTAGAACCGGCGGAACGCGGTGAAGAACCCGGCGATGACGCCGGCGACCCCGATCAGTCCGGCCCACAGCCAGAGGCGGTCGCCCTCCTCGATGCCGCGGTCGATCCCGAATCGGACGAGGAGTGGCGACGAGATCTTGCCAACCGACCACGCGAGACCGATCGCGGTGCCGATCAGCAGGTTGCGACGCTGCGCCCTCAGGGTGTCCCACAGGAGGGCCCACGTCGAGGCCGACTCCTGGGAACGACTCATACGGCGGACGGTTCGACTCTCGTGAGGTATCGCTGGGACGGGATCAACCGAGGAGCTCGGCGACGCGGGACTTGGGGCGGCCGATGATGGCCGTCTCGGGCGTGACGACCAGCGGACGTTGGAGCAGTTGCTTGTGCTTCACCAGGATGTCGACGATCTGGTCCTCGGTGGCGACGTCGTCGTCGGTGAGTTCGAGCTTCTTGAACTTCGAGTCGCGCCGCACGAGATCGGTCGGCGGATCCTCGAGCTTGGCGATGATGTCCCGCAGCGTGTCGGCGTCGGGCGGCTCCTTGATGTACAGCACCACGTCGTGGTCGACACCCAGCTCCTCGGCAATGCGCACGGCATTGACCGACGAGTTTCAATGCTGGTTGTGGTAGATCGTGACGCGTTCGGAGGAGGGGCTGGCCATGTGTCGAGGTTACGCCTCGACCTGCCGGTCACACCTCAGCGTTCTCCGAGCGACTCTCCGTCGGCGTCGCAGCGCTGCGACCTGCGACCGGCCGTGTGACACCCCCGGCGTACGGTGTCGGACGCCGACTCCTTCCCGTGACGTCCCGCACCGCCGGCATCGTCGCCTGCGGTACCACCTCCAGGGAGGGGCCATGGTCCACCCGTTCACACCGGGCTGCGAGAGCGGCCGAATCGTCGTCTGCAGCGACCCCGACTGCACGCCGTGCCGTCGTTTCGCGAGCACCGTGTTCGATCGACCGGCGGTCGCGCTCGACCTCCTCGACCGGATCGCCCTCGACCCCGGCGAGGTCCGCACCGACGTGGTCTGCCTCGACGAACACCGACGCGGGGTCGGGATGTTCACCGTGACCGGCACCGACGATGCCGAGTCCGTCGTCCTGATCGCGCACATGATCGCCGACGCCTTCGGTGGCGGAGGGCTCGTCGCCTCGGTGATCGTGGCGAGTCATCGACCCGACGGAGGCGCCGATCTCGACGACCTCGAGAGGTGGCTCGAAGTCGACGCCATCGTGAGCGAGGTGGGAATCGAGCTGGTCGAGTGGTTCGTCGTGGGAATCGGTGGCGTCGCCTGCCCGCGCGAGCTGGTCGATGACACCGATCGGTGGGCGGCCTGACCGCGACCGTCGCCGCCGGCGGGTCGGTGCCGTGGCGTCAGTCCTCGGCCGATGCGTCGGCGGCGGCCGCCGTGCGGGCTCGACGTTCCTGCGGGCTGAGACGAAGACCGGCGCCGCGGAGCCGCCGGAGCAGCTCGCGGCTCGGGACCTCGATCGCACCGGCGGCCACCATGTCGTCGCGATACTCCTCGGGAATGTCGTAGTGGTCGCCCTGGAAGCCGCGCCGCGGGATCCCGACCGAGTCGGCGAACTCGATCAACTCGTCGTACGAGACGTCGCTCACCATGTGGCACCACTTGCGGCCACGGAACCACCACAGCGGTTCGTCGATCAGGATCGCCACGCGTCGAGCATGCCAGCACCCGCGGCGTCTGCGACGCTGGTGTGGTGAGCGGCGCCGAGATGGAACTCGACCTCGCCTGGCAGCAGCACGTCCGTCTGCCCGGTGAGCTGCTGCGTCGGCTGATCGAACGGCATCGCGAGCCGCATCGTCGGTATCACACCGTCGATCACGTCGTGTGGGTGACCCGGCACGTCCGCGAGTTGGTCGACACCGATGGCGTCGAGGTCGCCGACCGAGGGGCGGTCGTCGCCGCCGCCGTGTTCCACGACGCGGTCTACGACCCCACCGCGCCTCCTCGGGCCAACGAGGTGGCGAGTTCGTCGCTCGCCCGTCGCGAGCTGGTCGGCCACGGCTGGTCGTCCGAACGGGCGGGCGCCGTCGGGGCCATGATCGAGGTCACCGCCGACCATCTCGAGCCGCCCGACACCGACTCGGCGGTGTTGTGCGACGCCGACCTCGCGATCCTCGGCGCCGATCCAGCGGGCTACCGCGCGTACATCGACCAGGTGCGCGCCGAATACGCCCACGTGCCCGACGACGCGTGGCGGACCGGTCGTGCCGCGGTGCTGACCTCGTTCCTCGATCGCGACCGGATCTACTCGACCGACGCCGGACGAGACCGGTGGGAGACACACGCGCGGGCGAACCTCGCCGCCGAGATCGCCACGCTCACGTCCTGAGCGGACACGAGCCGGGTGGCTGCGTGCGTCGGTCTCGGCTCAGCTGCCGGCGATCGGCCGGGCGTCGACCACCGCGGGTGCGGACGGATCGGCGTCGGCGCCTGCCAGGTCGTCGAGACGATTCCGCTCGATCACGCCGTACACCAGCATCGCCGCCGTGGCAGCGCCGCCCATCAGGGCGATGGCCCAGCGGAGTCCGATGAGTTCGGCGAGCAGACCGAGCGGACCGGCGGCGATTCCGAAACCGGCGAAGCTGAGCATCATCAGCGACTGCACACGCCCGCGGTGGCCCTCGTCGGCGATCGACAGCGCGAGTGCATTCGACAGCGACTGGAAGCCCGTCGCACCGGCTCCGATCACGGCGACGACGATCCAGGCGACGGCGAAGTTGGGCGAGAGAGCGAGCGCGGCGACGCCCACACCGAACACCGCTCCCGAGATGATCATGAGCCGACAGGCGTCGGGTCCGTCGGCACGCTTGGCGAGCGACGCCGCCACGGCGACCGCCCCGATCGCGCTGGCCGACATGATCAGCCCGACCCATCCGTCGCCGAGATCGAAGACGTCCTTGACCAGGGCAGGGATGAAGGCCACGTAGTTGAAGCCGAACATGATCACGACGAACGAGGTCACGACGAGCCGTCGCAACGCAGCGTCACGGCGGACGTAGCGCACGCCGTCTGCGATCGCCTGGAACGGGTTGCGTCCGTCGCCGGCGGTCACGACCTCACCGCGAGGACACCGGGCGATGAAGTAGAACCCCACCGCCGAGAACGCAGCGCTCACGAGGTAGGCGCCGCCGATGCCGAAGAACGCGATGCCGGCGAGCACACCGGCGAGCGACGGGGCGAAGACGCGAGTGCCGTTGAGGCTCAACATCGACAGCGTGATCGCGTTGCCGAGCTGGTCGGCGCCCACGAGTCGGGCCGAGAACGCCACACGGGTCGGTCCGTAGAAGCCGAAGGCGGTGCCGGTGGCGACCGCTGCGACGAGCAGCATCCAGAACTGCACCACGTCGGTGACGACCGCGAGGCCCATGCCGAGCGCGCCGAGGAAGAGAACCGTCTGAGCGGAGAGGAGCACGGCGCGGTTCGGGAGCCGGTCGGCGGCGACGCCCCCGAGCGGGGTGGCGATCAGCATCGAGATGCCGAAGCACAGGTACACGAGTCCGAGCGCCCCCTCACGTTCGGTGAGGTCCCAGGCGAGGACACCGCGCAGCAGGAACTGCATCTGGACCGCCATGAACGAGAACGTGCCGGCGAGCCACAGGTACCG
>JBCCTP010000435.1:0-4238 GCA_039198505.1 Actinomycetota bacterium
AGGAACCGTCGCGACCACCACTAGACCCAGCCACGGGCGCAGGCGGACAGCTCCCCTGGTGGCTCACCTCGGCCGCCGCTGCGCTTCGGTCTCGGATCGCGTGCGGCTCGTCGCTGGCGCTTCCCTCGCCGCCGTGCCGGACTGTCCGCTTCCGCCCGGGCCAGATCCGGACACTGTCCGCTTTCGCCCGGGCCAGATCCGGACACTGTCCGCTTTCGCCCGGGCCAGATCCGGACAGCTCGTCGACCCTCTACAGCCTCGGGGGGTCGACCTCGACTCTCACGCGGGCCCCGGGTGGACGCTCCACCGCCCGGAGCGCGTGACCCAATCGCTCCCACGAGTCCGAGCGGACGATCCACGCACCCGACGACCCACCGACCTCGACGGTCGTCCGGTCGAGCCCCGCGACGAGGTCGTCGGCGAACGCGCCGGTCACGGAGGCGACAGCACCGTACGGCGGCCATCCGAGCGATCGACGTCGAGACCTCTCCCCCTCGATCACCACGTTCGGATTCGCGGTCCGAACGGCACGGATCACCTCGTGGTCGGGGTGGAACGTCTGGATCATCACCTCCGGAGCGAGGCGACCGGCACGGATGACGAGGGCGAGCGCCTGCTCCGAGGCCCGCATCCGGGGCGCGAGCATCTCGGAGTCGAACTCGAGGAACACCACGACATCCACCGGATCGATCCGATACAGCAGCGCCTCGGTGCCCACATAGACGTCGGCTCGGGGCGGCGGTTCGTCGTCGGCACCGGTCACTGACACGACCCGACGCCCGGCTGCTGCTTCGAGCTCCTCGCGCAGGCGAGTGACGCCCGGCCGCAGATTGGCGAAGCGCGACGCGCCGCACGACTGACACACGGCCGCCCGCGTCGTCCCGCACCGCGCGCAGACGAGCCGACCGTCATCGTCGAGTGCGACCGCTGCATCGCAATTCTCACATCGCGTCAGCGCTCGACAGGTCCGACACGCGAGCACCCTCGCTCGCCCGGTCGTGTTGCTCAGACATGCGATGCGGAGGTCGTGATCGCGGAGCCGCTGGATGAGCGCAGACGTGAGGAGTGATCGCTTCCACGGATCCTCGTCGGTCCGGGCGACGACCTCGACGGTCGGCCAACCGGCCCGCTCGCGCTCCCCCGGCGGATGCACGACCCCGTCCGGGCCGGCGAGACGCTCGACGGCGACGAGGGACGGAGACGGCGACACGAAGACGGCGGGGACGCCGGCTCGACGACACCGCTCCGCCACCACATCGCGGGCGTGCCAGGTCGGAGTGCGTTCCTCCTGCAGGGCCTCGTCGTGCTCGTCGATCACGATCGCCGAGGCCATGCCCGCACAGGGCATCCAGGCGGCAGACCGCCCGCCGACGACCAGGTCGACTCCGCCGGCTGCCGCCCTCCAGTCGTCGGGGACGACGGCGACGGTGCATCCGGCCCGTCGAGCGCGTGCACCGATCAGACGTGCGTCATGGGCGGTCGGCGCCACGACGAGGGCGGGACCGCGTGAAACTGCCGACAGCACCGACGGGAGCACGTCGACGCGCGGTGGAAGGCGCAACACCCCTCCGCCCGCATCGAGCATCCGCGTCGTGGCCGGCGACGACGGCGCCGGCGCGATCGCCCGCCGGGACGACTCGGGCAGGTCGACGATCGCCCGCTTCGGGGACGCGGCGACGAGGAACGGACGGATCCGCCTCGCTGCCCACCGGAACTCCGCCCATCGGGCCAAGTCGATGAGGTCGCGGCCGGGACCGTGGCCGGTGACCTTGGCGATCGGCTTGAGCTGGTCGGAGTCGACCTCGGAGTCGATGGCGTCGAGCAGGTCGACGACCCAGCCGCCGACGCGCCGACCGTGCAACTCGACGCGCACGATCGTGCCCACGGTGACGCGCTCGGTCAGGTCCTCGGGAACGAGGTAATCGAACTCCTTGTCGAGACCCGTGACGTCGGGAAGCACTCGCGCGACGGTCATGACCTCGCGCCCGCAGCGAACCACGCGGCCAGGATGGCCGCCCCGTCAGACGTTGAGCGCGCTCTTGAGGTCGTCGAGGCGGGTGAGCTGCTCCCAGGGGAACTCGTCGCGGCCGAAGTGACCGTACGCCGCGCTGGGCTGGTAGATCGGCCGCTTGAGATCGAGGTCGCGGACGATCGCTCCGGGCCGCAGGTCGAAGACCGAGCGCACCGCGGTCTCGATGGCGGCGGGGTCGACGTGATGCGTGCCGAACGTCTCGACGAGGATGCTCATCGGGTGCGCCATTCCGATGGCGTAGGCCAGCTGCACCTCGCAGCGGTCGGCGGCTCCTGACGCCACGACGTGCTTGGCGACCCAGCGGCCGGCGTAGGCGGCCGAACGGTCGACCTTCGACGGGTCCTTGCCCGAGAAGGCTCCGCCCCCGTGGCGGCCCATGCCGCCGTAGGTGTCGACGATGATCTTGCGGCCGGTGAGACCGCAGTCGGCGTACGGGCCCCCGCGGACGAAGTTGCCGGTCGGGTTGACGTAGATCTCGTAGTCGTGGTCGACGAACTGCTCGGGGATCACGGGGCGGATGACCTGGTCGATCAGATCGGGCCGGATGACCGTGTCGCGGTCGATCCCGTCCTGGTGCTGCGTCGAGATGAGCACCGCCTCGAGCGAGACCGGGACACCGTTCTCGTACTTGAACGTGACCTGGGTCTTGCCGTCGGGACGCAGGTAGGGGATCTGGCCCGACTTGCGGACCTCGGTGAGACGCTCCGCGAGGCGGTGTGCCGTGTTGATGGGCAGCGGCATGAGGACGTCGGTCTCGTTGCACGCGTACCCCGAACATCATCCCCTGGTCGCCGGCGCCTTGGAGGTCGATGTCGTCGGTCTCGCCGGCGGTGCCGGCCCGGACCTCTTCGGACGTGTCGACACCCTGGGCGATGTCGGGGCTCTGCTCGTCGAGGGCGACGACGACGCCGCAGGTCTCGCCGTCGATGCCGTCCTTCGCGTCGACGTATCCGATCGCGCAGATCGTCTCTCGGGCGATCTTCGGGATCTCGACGTAGGCCTCGGTCGAGATCTCGCCGGCGACGACGCACAGTCCGGTCGTGACCATGGTTTCGCAGGCGACACGCGCATGCGGGTCCTCGGTGAGGATCGCGTCGAGAACGGCGTCGGAGATCTGGTCGGCCATCTTGTCGGGGTGGCCCTCCGTGACGCTCTCGGAGGTGAAGGTGAACTCGGCCATGTACTCGGCTCCTGTCGGCGAGGCTCGTGGTGGTCAGTGGTGTCGTCGGATGTCGACGACAGCATCGATGACGGCCCGGGCGACATCTCGCTTGTCGGCGAGGTCGATCTCGACAGGCTCCGCGTCGGGCCGCAGCAGCGTAACCGCATTGGTGTCGTGAGCGAACCCGACTCCGGGAGCGGACACGTCGTTGGCGACGATCAGGTCGAGGTTCTTCTTCTCGAGCTTCTGCGCGGCATTCGCCCGGAGGTCATCGGTCTCGGCGGCGAACCCCACGAGGACCTGTCCGGCGCGCTTGCTCTCACCGAGCCCGGCGAGGATGTCGGGGGTCGGGACGAGGACGATCTCGGGCACGCCGTCGCGCTTCTTGATCTTGCCGTCGGCCGGCATCGCCGGTCGGAAGTCGGCCACCGCTGCCGCCATGACGACGACGTCGTGGGTCTCGGCGGCACGCTCCATGGCGATCTGCATCTCGGCGGCCGTCTCGACGGAGACGACGGTCGCACCGTCGGGTGCCGGGAGCGGGACGGTCGACACGATGGTGACCGAGGCCCCTCGGTCAGCGGCTGCCTCGGCCACTGCGTACCCCTGCTTGCCCGAGCTGCGGTTGGCGATGACGCGCACGGCGTCGATGGGCTCGCGCGTGCCGCCGGCCGAGACGACGAGCGAGACCCCGTCGAGGTCGCGACCAGCACGTTCGGTGCCCGGCACCGGGTGTGCTGTTTCGGCGACGGACGCCAGGACCGCCTCGGCGCGCTCCACGATGGTGGCGGGATCAGCGAGGCGGCCCGCACCCACGTCGCCGCCGGCGAGGCGACCGGACTCGGGTTCGACGACGTGAACGCCCCGCTCGCGGAGGACCGCGAGGTTCTCGACGACGCTGGCGTGCTCCCACATCTCGGTGTGCATCGCCGGGCAGACGATGACCGGTGCGCGCGTGGCGATGAGCGTGTTGGTCAGCAGGTCGTGGCTGTACCCCATGCGGTACGCCGCGAGCAGCTTCGCCGTGGCGGGCGCGACGACGAT
>JBCCTP010000436.1:0-4234 GCA_039198505.1 Actinomycetota bacterium
CGTCACCGTCGGCTCGACCGCCATGGACGCGTTCGCCCCGGTCGTCGACCGCCTCGCCGGCACCTGAGCCGCGCCGCTCGTCCGTCTCGCGTCAGCTCGTGAGGGCGGTTCGGCCGGATGCGCTGACGTGAGTGGTGCTTCGGGTGTCGGTCGTTCGTGTCAGCGCATCGTGGGCGTGTGGCTGGTTGTGCTGACGTGAGGAGGATGGCGGACGTTTCGTGTCAGCTCGTGAGGGCGGTTCGGCCGGATGCGCTGACGTGAGTGGTGCCGTCGGCGGCGCGATGGTCACCCGTCGGTGGGTGGGTCGGTCGGCGGGGAGGTCGCCGGCGGCGTCGTGGTGGACGTCGAGCTGACGAGTTCGGCGTCGTCGGTCGGAGGAGGCTCGGTCGTCGTGGTCGGCGGCACCGTGGTCGTGGTGGTGGTCGTCGTCGTGGTCGTCGTGGTCGTGGTGGTGGTCGTCGTGTCGACGACCACCGCCGGCTGGTCGGCGAGCAGGCTGACGTAGTCGTCGAACGACACCGCCTCGTTCGTGAGCAAGCCGCTGTCGGCTCGGCGAACCGCCAATGGCTCGCCGTCTGCGGTGAAGCGCATCTGGCCGACCCCGCGGAGCCCGCCCAGGTCATCGAGGTAGGTGAGCACGATCTGCGCGATGGCCTCGTCCTCGCGGAACGTCGGGATCCGGTCGAAGATCGCTGCGTCGAGATCGATCGTGATCACGCCCCCGGCCTGGGTCGCACCGATGATGAGACCGCGCTCGATCTCCGAGGTCAGCCGTGGTGTGGTGTCGATCGGCGGTCCGTCTTCGAGGAGCGTGCGAAGCTTCCTCTCGGTCACGGGAGCTGTGACGTTCTGCGGTAGCGGCGTGAGACGACCGCGAAGGAGGAAGTAGATGTTGACCGGCTCCTCGGCGATGGCGGCGACCGTGGTGGTCGACTGTGGTGATGATTCCGTCACCGGCGGTTCGATGGTGGTGGTGGGAGGCAACGTCGTGCTCGTCGTCGGCACTGTCGAGGTGTCGGCGAGTCGACCGATCTCGTCGTCGGCGATCGGCTCGAAGCTGTCGGCACCGGTCGGGACGCCGCAGGCGGCGACAGCAGCCGCGGCAGCGCACAGCCAAACCGAGGAGATCGCTCGCCTCACGTGAGATCCTGACGAGTCGGGAGTTCGACGACGAACCGAGCACCACCGACGGACCGGTCTTCGACCCATGCGCCACCACCGAGCGCCGCCGAGTGTTCTGCGACGAGGGCGAGTCCCAGTCCGGTTCCGATGCGGTGTCGCGCGGCCGACCCCCGGGCGTACCGCTCGAAGATCCGATCACGTTCGCTCGAGGCGACGCCCGGTCCGCCGTCTTCGACGGCGATCTGCACGATGCCGTCGCGAGGTGCGGACAACTCGATCCGGGTCGCGCCGCCGCCGTGATGCCCCGCGTTCTCGATGAGGTTGCCGACGATCCTGTCGAAGCGGACCTTGTCGACCTCGATCTCTCGTCGCAGGTTCGGCCCGACCTCGACGGGGACCTCTGCCGCCCCGAACCGCGCCGCGATCCGGTGGGTGAGGTCGACGACATCGACGCGTTCGAGGTTGAGCTCGGTCGCGCCGGCGTCGAGACGGCTGAGTTCGAGGAGGTCGATCACCATGCTGTCGAACCGGCGGACCTGATCGACGACCACGGCGAGCGCCTGCTGGGTTCGTTCGGGGAGTTCGTCGCGACGTCCGTCGAGCACTTCGACGGCTGCGGTGAGCGCGGTGATGGGGGAGCGGAGCTCGTGGCTGATGTCGGAGGCGAAGCGAGCCTCGCGCTCGATGCGGGTCTGCACCGCGTCGGCCATGTCGTTGAACGAACTCGCGAGGCGGTCGAGATCGGGATCGGACTCACCGTCGAGACGGGTGTCGAGACCGCCCGAGGCGATGTCCTCGGCCGCGTCTGCGACGCGGCTGATCGGCCGGAGCAGCCGACGGCTCGTCGAGAAGCCGAACAGTGTGGCGAGGACGAGTGTTCCGAAGCCACCGAGTCCGAGCGCCGTGATGAGAGCCCGCAGCGTGGTGTCGGCGTTCGACGCCGGGAACGCCTCGAGGTAGGCGACGTCGTGTCGTTCGATGTGGATGCCGACGACCACGAACGGATCGTCGTCGATCTCGGCGAACTGCTCGCCGCTGTTGCCCGCCTCGACCTCGCGCACGATGCCCATCGGGAAGTCACCCTGCGATGCGAGGCTCGTGGCGAAGCCGCCGCCGAGAGCCTCGCCGCTCGCCAACGCGAACCCGCCCGGCTCGGTGCGGAGCTGGCGTTCGAAGTAGGTGTCGAGTCCTTCGATGTCGTCGTCGTCGAGGAACGTCGCCACTTCGTTGGCGTGTTCGATCGCCGTGAGTCGGGCCGACGAGCTGCGTTCCTCGAGGAGGTTGTTGCGGGCGAAGCCGTAGGTGACACCGATGAGGACCGTGCCCGCGAACAGGGCGATGAGTGCGAAGAACAGCGTGACCCGCGTCCGGAGACGGAGCGAGCGTTCCCGAGCCACGAGCACAGTGTTGCAGGGGGCCGAGTCCGGGGAGGTGGTCACCGCTGCCGGTGAGGTACCAGGGGGAGGGAGGTACCCCACCGGGGCAGCGTGAACGACATGAATACTGCGGCTCGTCTGTGACAGGCCGCCGCTCGAAGTGTGCGATTCCTGTAACAAAAGGTCACAGAACGCGGTGGTCGGTGCCTTCTGGGTGGTCCGCGCCGATGTGCGGGGCCGCGCCGTGGGGTCCTCGCCGACCTCACGACCCCGACGGTACGGTGACCGGCCCATGGAGTCGATCCTGTTCATCGAGGACGATGACGCCATCCGCCTGGCGCTGTCGCTCGCACTCGAGGACGAGGGCTACTCGATGCGCGAGGCGGCCAACGGGGCCGACGGACTCGCCGCCTTCGAGCGTCAGCCGGCCGACCTGATCCTCCTCGACCTGCGGCTCCCTGACATGTCGGGGTTCGACGTGTGCCGATCGCTGCGCGCGATGAGTCTCGTGCCGATCATCATCATCACCGCGCAGACCGACACGGTCGACATGGTCGCCGGGCTCGAAGCCGGCGCCGACGACTACGTCACGAAGCCGGTCGTACCGAAGGAGTTGGCGGCGCGCATCCGGGCGCTCCTCCGCCGGGTCCATCTGCAGGACGGTCCGCCCACGCCGTCGTCGGTTCGCTTCGGCGACATCGAGTTGCGGCGCGAGCAGGGGATCGTGCTGAAGGACGGACACGAGATCAACCTCACGAAGACCGAGTTCCGGTTGCTCTGTGAGTTCGCCGACCATGCGGGCGCGGTTCTGTCCCGCGACCAGCTGCTCGAGCGGGTGTGGGGATACGAATACCTCGGTGACTCACGTTTGGTCGACGCCCACGTCCGACGCCTGCGCGTGAAGGTCGAAGACCGCCCCGACGACCCCAAGCTCATCGTCACCGCCCGCGGCGTCGGGTACCGCCTCATCGCCTGATCACATCTTGGGTCTGCTCGGAAACGTGACCGTCAGCCGTCCCCGGCGCGGGTGAAGCGGACCCACTCGACGCTCCGGTCGACCGGTGCCGTCACGAGATCGCCGGTCGACTCGTCGATCCACAACGACGTCCCGTCGTCCGGGGCGATGTCGACGGACAGATGGGGTCCGCACTCAGCCTCGGTCGCCCAGACTGCAACGTCGAGCAGCCGGCCGTCGACGAACGAGACTCCCCGATCCTCGAAGATCCCGTAGGTGCCGAACTCGTTGCAGCCGTCGTCGCCGAGGATCGCGAGATCGTCGTCGGTGCCTTCGAAGGTGATCGATGCGCGGAACGACGGGTTCACCGGCTGCCCGTCGATCTCGATCGGTTCCCACCGACCGGTGACCGCAGCGATCGTCTCGACCGCTCGGAGCCCGTCGAGCGGAGCAACCGTCTCGGGAGCGGTGTCGCGGCGGAAGCTCGAGGGTGGTCGATCAGCCTCGGTGAAGCGAACGGTCGAGGTGTCCGGATCGCGGAACACGACGATGAGCTCGTCCCGGATCGTGTGATTCCAGAGCGCGAGAGGTCCGATCGGACTCGGAAGCTGGTCGTCACACGTTTCGTCGACGCGGACCGTCGAGCCGCCCGCGAGGACACCATCGGTCAACATCGCCGCGAGCCCGTCGTCGCCAGTCGCAGTCGCGAACTCGTTGCAGCCGTCCCAGCCCTCGATCCGGACGGTGAGGTCCGTTCCGGAGACCTCCCAGAACTCGCCTC
>JBCCTP010000437.1:0-4231 GCA_039198505.1 Actinomycetota bacterium
CCGGCCTTTGGGGGGGGCGGTCGGCGGCCGGGGGCCCGGCCCCCCGCGCCCGGCCGCCCACCCGGGTCACCCCCCCCCCCCGCCCCGACGCCCGGGGGGGTGGGGTGGCGGCCCCGCCCCCCCACGCCGATCGTCCCGACGTCTATGCAGTGACGGAGAGTTGGAACTCGGGTCGGTCGGGGAGGGTCGGTCCGCCGCGGAGGCGGACGATGGCGGCGTTGAGTTCGGCGCACATCAGCGTGGTGATGGCGACGAGACCGAGCCAGGTGACGATGCCGAGCACGAGCGCGAACTGGCCGTAGGTGTCGCCGGCGTTCTCGGTGATCCGGGTGACGATCGCCGTGCCGAAGTGCTGCAGCAGCGAGAAGACGATGCCGGCGATCACGGCGCCCGGCAGTACGTCGGTCCACGTCGGGTTGGCCGAGGTGAGGAATCGGTACATCGCGCCGATCGTGACGATGTTGATCAGAACGGTTCCGGCGATGATCGCGATGTCGCCGACCGCGGGGAAGTTGGTCTGGCTCACGATGTTGGCGAGGACGACGTTGCCGACCTGTGCGCCGCCGAGGATGGCGATCCCGAGCAGCGCCCGGCCGCGCTGCTGGGGCATCTTGGCGCGATCGTCGACGTGGACCTCCCAGATGTCGTCGAGGGCGCCCTGCAGCCCGACGAAGCCCTTCGTCGACGACCACAGCGCGCCGCCGAGACCGATGATCAGCACGAGCCACGATCCGCTGATCGCCTCGGGGTCGTTCTTGAGGTCCTCGCCGAGTACCGGGATCTCGCTGAGCGCGCCCTCGATCAGCTCGTCGCGGAGCGTGGGATTCCCCTCGAGGACGAAGCCGAGGATCGTCGTCGCCGCCAGCAGGAGCGGGAAGATCGAGAGGAAGGCGAAGAACGACAGCAGCGAGGCGTTGCGCCCGGACAGGTGGAGCCGCCACCCGTCGAGTGTCTCGACCAGCACGTCGATGACGTGGTTCTTCTCGCGGATCTGCATCACCTTGTCGGTGGTGGTCCAGGGCATGGCGATCAGTGTGGCGGGTCGGCGAGGGCCCAGTCGACCGGCTGGCGTCCGGCCGCCTGGAGCGCCTCGTTCGCACGGCTGAACGGGCGGCTGCCGAAGAAGCCGTTGGCCGCCGAGAAGGGCGACGGATGGGTCGACTCGATGACGGTGTGGCGAGCTCCTCCCTCGACGGCCGAGATGCGTTGCTCCTTCTTCCGGGCGTGGCTCCCCCACAGGATGAACACCACGGGCTCGGGCTTCGCCGCGACGGTGTCGATGACGAAGTCGGTGAAGGTCTCCCACCCCTTTCCGGCGTGTGAACCCGCCTGACCGGCCCGGACGGTCAGCGACGTGTTGAGCAGCAGAACCCCCTGGCGTGCCCACGCTTCGAGGTTGCCGTGATCGGGGATCGCGAGGCCGAGATCGTCGTGCAACTCCTGGTGGATGTTGCGCAGCGACGGAGGGATCCGCACACCGCGCCGAACGCTGAACGCGAGACCGTGGGCCTGTCCCGACCCGTGGTACGGGTCCTGGCCGAGGATCACGACCTTCACGTCGGCGAAGGGTGTGAGGTGGAGTGCGGCGAACACCTCGTCGTGCGGCGGGTAGATCGTGCGCGCCTCGCGCTCCGAGCGCACGAAGGCCTGGAGGTCCGTCCACCACGCCTCGTCGAACACCGAGCGCAGCAGAGGGTTCCAGTCGGTGGTCGTCATGGGGTCGCGAGGAGGAAATCGTTGCCGGAGTGCCGCTGGCCGAGGGTGGTCGGGGACACCACCCCTAGCATCCCGGCCCGTGTTCGACCACCTGCCGCGTACCGAGTTGGCCACGCTGCCGACTCCGTTGGAGCGCGGACCGGTCGTTCCGGCTGGCGCCGGGTCGGGCGGCAGGGAGGGTCCACGACTCTGGGTGAAGCGCGACGACCTCACCGGCCTCGGCGGAGGGGGGAACAAGGCGCGCAAGCTCGAGTTCCTGTGCGGAGAGGCGCTCGCCGGCGGCGCGCGAGCCGTGGTCACCGTCGGAGCGGCGCAGTCCAACCATTGTCGGATGACCGCCGCGGCGGCGGCACGCCTCGGCCTCGAGGCCCACCTCGTCGTGTCCGGATCCGCGCCCGAGCCCGGCGCGCGGCCGACGGGCAACCAGCTCCTGTCCACCATGTTCGGCGCCCAGCTCCATCACACCGGGGCCGAGGACAGCCACTGGGGTGAGCTCGAGATCGCCCGCGAGGCCCTCACCGACGAACTCGCTCGCGGTGGCCTCGCACCGGCCTCGATCCCGATCGGAGGCAGCACGGCCGTCGGCGCACTCGGGTACGCGTCGGCGTTCGTCGAGCTCATCGGCCAATGCCGCAACGCCGGACTCCGGCCGCGGGCGATCGTGTTCACGTCGTCGAGCGGTGGCACGCACGCCGGACTCCTCGCCGGGCGGGCCGCGCTCATCTCGAGCGGGGCGGTGTTCCGAGACGATGCGCCCGACATCGTCGCGATCGGCGTCGCGAAGGGCGTCGTACTCGGCATGCCCGACGTGGTCGAGCTGGCCAATGCCACGCTCGATCTCATGCGGGTCGACGTCCGGGTCGACCCCGCCGACGTCGAGATCGACGGACGCTGGTTGGGTCCCGACTACGGCGTCCCGACCGACGCGGGCGCGGCGGCCATCGAGTGGGCGGCACGCTCGGGCGGCTGGATCCTCGACCCCGTCTACTCGGGGAAGGGGATGTCGGGACTTCTCGGTCTGACCGGCGAGGGTCGCTGGGGCTCGGGCGACGACGTCGTCTTCCTCCACACCGGCGGCTGGCCGGCGCTGTTCGCCTGAGTTCAGCGGGTCGTCGACGGCGCCGCCATCGCTCGACCGATCCGGTCGATCAGGACGTCGGCGAGGTGGGTGGAGATCCGTCGGCCTCGCCAGACGAGTTCGTGGCCGAAGTCGTCGTCGACGAACGTGTCGTCATCGATCGTCACCGGTTCGGCGTACCGCGGGACGAGGTGCCAATGCACGTGCGGGTTGGGTCGGCCGTCGAGCCAGGGCGGATCGGGATCGTCGGAGCGGAACGCCCAGTTGCGGAGACACGACAGGGTGACGTGCGCGGCGCCGAGCTCGTGCTCGAGCGCCGCCTCGGCCCGGCGGAAGAGCGCGAAGAACTCCTCGGTCTCGTCGGTGGTCAGGTCGCCGACCTTCGCGACGTGCCGCAGCGAGACGATGAGGAGCGAGCCGGGTGTGGTCTGGTCGGGGTGCAACACCACCTTCCACCGTTCGGTGACGGCGAAGGTGATGGGGTCGTCGCCGGGAGCGGTGCAGCTGACGCAGACGGGGTCGAGGTGAGCCGACTGACCGGGATCGGGGTGGAGGAGCCGGACGTCGAGCGACGTGTCGTCGGTCGAGCCGGTGGCGGGCCACGCTGGTGTCGGCCCGTCGTGCCGCAGCAGTCCGAAGATCGCAGTGTCAGCCCAGCTCCCGTCGTCGCGTCTCCAACTCGACCTCAGGGTGCCCTCGAACTCGAACCCGGCGGCCTCGAGCGCGTGGCGCATCGCGTCGTTGTCCGCACGCGTCGTCGCCTCGATTCGGTGGGCGTCGGGATACGTGTCGAAGACGTGACGTGCGATCCACCGGGTGGACGACGAACCGATCCCTCGGCCGCGGTGTCGCTCGGCGATGCGGAGATCGAACATCGGAGCGCCCTCGCCGATGTCGTCGAGGTCGAGGAGGCGGATGGTGCCGACGTCGACGCCGGCGTCTCGGATCCAGAACGCCTCGCCGGGACGGAGTTCCGCGGCGGACGCTCGCGCTTCGTGGATGGTCATGCGGCTCGGGGCGTGGAAGGGCCACTCGTCGCCAACGAGGAAGGCGACGAACCGGTCGGCGTCGTCGGCCTGGAACGGGGCGAAGTCCAACTCGATGGAGATGATCCTAGCTCGAATACATGTTTGTAGAAATGGCATCGAAACGATGGAATATCGAGATGGCGGAGGTGATCGAACTGGAGCGCTCGGAACGTGTCGCATCGTTCGATGTCGATGCGCATGATGTCCGCAAGCGTGGGTTGCGGGTGTCGATCAACGAGATCGCCGGTGTGCGCAACGTGGCTGATGGTCGTTTGGTCGATGTGGCGGTGGAGTTGTTGGCCGACGAGACGTTGTTCTCGGGTCCGGGCACCGAGACGGTCGAGAAGTTCTTGGCGTGGCGGTGTGGGCTGACGCCGGGGTCGGCGAAGAAGTACGTCGATGTGGCGCG
>JBCCTP010000438.1:0-4197 GCA_039198505.1 Actinomycetota bacterium
CGACCCCGGGACTCGACGGAACGGTGCGGGTGATGTGATCGTTCCGTCGACCCCGGGACTCGACGGAACGATCAGGCGTCGACGGTCTCGACGTCGACGGCGTGGGCGGCTGGACCGTCGATGGGGCAGCACACGGGCTGGTCGGCGACCGGGGCGTCGTCGGGTCGGCGTGACGGCAGGAGCGTGGCCGCCACGACCCCTCCGGCGGCCACCAGCGCGGCGCCGACGATCATGGCCGATCGAAATCCGTCGTCGAGTTCCACGGGGTCGCCGAGTGCATCGCCCGTGAGCCCCACCAGCGGCGGGATCGCGGCCACCGCCAGCAGCTGTCCGGTCCGGGCGATGGCATTGTTCGCGCCGGACGCCGCACCCGCTCGGGTCTCCGGGGCCGCTCCCAGAGCGGTCGACGTGACCGGAGCGACCGACGCCGAGAGCCCGAGTCCGAACACGATCACGCCGGGCAGCACGTCGACGAGGTAGCTCGCGTCGGGGCCGACACGCCGATACATGAGCATCCCGATCGCTATGAGCAACGGCCCGACCGTGAGGGGGATCCTCGGACCGACCCGCTGCGCCCACGCGCCGGCGCGCGACGACAGCACGAGCATCAACCCGGTGATCGGCAGCAGCGCCCCGCCGGCGGCGAGCGGGCTCCACCCGACCGTGACCTGCAACTGGATCGAGAGCAGGAAGAAGACGACGCCCATCCCGCCGTAGACGAGTAGCGTCATCAGGTTGGCGGCGGCGAACACCCGATCGCCGAACAGGTCGATCGGGACCATCGCATGCTCGCGCCGCGGCTCGACCACGATCAGACCGACGAGCGCCAACACCGCCACCACGGCCGCACCGACGTCGAGACCCGACCAGCCACCGGGCGGTCCTTCGATCAACGCGTACGACGATCCGCCGAGCACGACGACCGTGAGCCAGGCGCCGGTGAGATCGAGCCGACTCTCCTGGGCGTCGGGGTCGAACGACTCCGGCAGCCGGACCGACATCGCCAGGACGGCGATCGCGACCGGCACGTTCAACACGAAGACCCATCGCCACGACAGATCGACGAGCGCACCACCGACGAGCGGTCCGAGTGCTCCGGCGATCCCGGAGAGACCCGACCACTGGCCGACGCCGCGGCCGCGATCGTCGGGACGCAGCGTCGCCTCGATGATCGCGAGGCTGCCCGGGGTGAGCAGTGCGCCCGCCACGCCCTGGACGAGCCGAGCGGCGATGAGCGCGCCGACCGACGGCGCGACGGCACATGCGAGCGAGGCGACGGCGAATCCGGCGACGCCGATCCGGTAGATCTTCAACCGTCCGTACCGGTCGCCGAGCGACCCCCCGACGAGGATCAGCGACGCGATCGTGAGCAGGTACGAGTTGACGACCCACTGCTGCTGGGACGAACTCGCGTCGAGATCGGTGGCGAGCGCGGGCAGGGCGACGTTGACCACCGTGGCCGTGAGCATCGCCACGGCGGACCCGGCGACGGTGGTGGTGACGACGAGTCGCCCGGTCGGCGAGTCGAGCGCGACCGATCCGGCCGCGGACCCGTCGGCGGGGTCGTCGCTCACAGCGCGGCGCCGAATGACTGGTACGCCCGACCTTCGTCGCGCGCCCGCTCCTGGCCGGCATCGAGCTGGAACGGGCTGATCCCACCGGCCTCCCACGGTCCGACCGACCCGTCGGCCACGGCCTCCTCGGATTTGGGGGTCACGCCGAAGTGGGCCCGGACGTCACCGACCTCCTGGTCGGCGAGGGAGAACCAGTCGACGGCGAGGAAGTCGATGCTCCCGTCGCAGTGGGCGCCGCGCCGTAGCGCGTCGGCGAGCCGACTCGGCATGCCCTCGACGTGGAGGTTGCCGGTGTGGGCCTCGAAGATGCCGGCTGCGCTCGGCAGGGCGCCGTTCTGGAACAGGTTGAGCACCATCGCGAGGAGCGCGAACGCAGCGGGGTCGTCGCTGGCGCGTGCGATGAAGGCGAAGACCTCGATCTCGGACTCGACCCGACTCCCGTAGTCGGCGAGCACGTGCACCCAGTCGTGCTGGGCCAGGAGCGGTGGCGCCGAGCCCTCCTCGCCGGGGACCCGGAATCCGCGAGCGAGGTAGAAGTCGTGGATTCCCCGGCCCAGCGTTCCGGTCGGGAGCGCGGCCAGCGAGCGCCACTTGTCGGCCAGGTCGTCGCTGACGACCGTGCTGGTCCAGGCGTACACGTTGTCGTCGCCGGTGCGCAGCGGCGTGAATCCCGACAGGTCGAGGCCCGTGAGGTAGGTGCTCCGGTCGAAGTCGGCGGCGACGAGCTGACGCGATCCGTCGGCCACCGCGCGGGCGGCGGTCACGCACGTCTCGTCGAGCGACAGCTCGCGGGCGAACTCGATGACGGAGTCGGCCACCTCGACCGAGGGCTCGTCGAGGATCATGTGGCACACCTCCATGAGCTGGAGGACGCGGGTGCGGAAGATCTCGTTGCGGTGGGCGAGACCGGCGGCGAAGTCGCCGGCGGAGATCGGCTCGAGGCTGCCGACCTCGAGGTGGACGCCGGTCATCGATCGGACCATCGCCTCGATCACCAGGCGTTGCAGCTCGGTCAGCCCGCCGGATCCGCAGGGCGCGGACGCCATCCCGCGTGCGATGTGTTCGACCTCGTCACGAGCAGGTGGTTCGAGGTCGACGAGGTCGTCGGTCGGCAGGGCGGTGGGCATGCGGTCTCCTCGCCGTTGGGGTGTCGACCGCACGGTAGGCACCGAAACCGGTCGGCGCCACCTCCCGATGAAAGGAGATGACCGGCGCCGGCGCGTCGGTGCTTCCTGTCGAACCCTTGCCGATCTGCGAACGGATCGTGAGCAGTCGTGGTCGACCGTGTGTCGCATCAGGCAGACATCCGACGAGAGGAAGACTCATGAGCCCTGACCAGCACTCCGAGAGCCCGACCCCCTTCATGACCGACGGGTCGGACGGCGTCATCCACCCGGTCGTGTCGGGTCTCGAGATCATCGACGTCGTGGCCCGGGGTGGTCACGGCACGGTGTTCCGAGCACGACAGATCGAGCACGATCGCATCGTCGCGCTCAAGGTGCTCGACGCCCGCTTCGTCGACGAAGACACGCGCCGCCGCTTCGACCGCGAACGCGTGGCGCTCGGCCGCATCTCCGACCACCCGTCGATCGTGTCGCTGCTCGACAGCGGCGAGACGGAGGCGGGTGCGCCGTATCTCCTGCTCGAGTACGCGAGCGGCGGGTCGCTCGCCGATCGGCTGGCCGAGGGACCGCTCGACCTCGACGAGGCGACGGCACTGATCGTGGGTCTCACCGCAGCGGTCGAGCGGACACACGGAGCCGGCATCGTCCATCGGGACATCAAGCCGGCGAACGTGATGCGCTCGGCCTACGGGGTGTGGATGCTGACCGACTTCGGGATCGCGTCGCTGGTCGACCGATCGACCACGACGTCGGTCCACGTGAGCTACGCCCACACCGCACCCGAGACGTTCGACGGCGACGCGCCCACGCCGACCGCCGACGTGTACTCGCTCGCCAGCGTGCTCGCGACGTGTCTCACCGGGGCCGAACCGTTCGAGATGAACGACGGTGAGTCGCCGGTGTCGACGATGCGGCGGGTGGTGACGGAGCCGTACCCCGACGTTCGCCGCTCGGGAGTCCCCGACGACCTGGCGACGGTGCTCGAGATGTCACTCAGTAAAGACCCGATCCACCGTCCGGTCTCGGCGCGTGCCTTCGGCGCTGCGGTGAACGACGTGCGGGTCGCGCACGGGTTGCCGCGGGTGCCGATCCGCACCGGTGACGAGATCGCACCCGATGCCACCGTGCACGTGGCCGACGAGGACCTCGCCTCGGTCCCTCGAGCGAGCTGGTCGGCCGGTGGATCGGCCACCGTGGTCGCAGATTGGAATGCGGTGGCAGCGCAGCCGACCACACGTCGGTCGTTGACCTTGCTGTTCGCCGTGCTGGCCTTTGCGGCCGGATTCGCCGGCGTTCGCTTCGGCACGGGCGACGACGCGGGGGGCCCGGCGGAGATCCCTGCGGTGTTGGTCGAGACCCCCGCCGTCGACAGTGTGGACGATCCCGTGGTCGGCGATGACGACGCAGGAGGCGTGGTCGATCTCGATGCGGACGAGCCGGACACCGGTGGCGCCACGGAGGACGCCGACCTGTCGGACGTCGATGACGAGGACGCGCCC
>JBCCTP010000439.1:0-4179 GCA_039198505.1 Actinomycetota bacterium
ACCGTGAGGCCCCACCCCGGCATCACGGTGCTCCTTCCCCAGGCGATCGGCGTGCGGCGGGCCCGCGAGATGAGCTTCACCGGCAACTTCATGGACGCCGACGAGGCGCTGGCGTTCGGGCTCGTGAACCACGTGGTGTCGCACGCCGAGCTGATGCCGTTCACCCGCCAGCTGGCCGCCGACATCGTCGGCAACGAGCCAGACGGCGTCCGCCAGATCCGCTCGACCTACGCCGAGATCGCCCACGACGACGACGGCTGGAACACCGAGGCGCTGAGCAGCCGCGAGTGGCGGGCCACGATGTTCAGCCCCGACAAGGTCGCCGCACGCCGGGAGAAGATCGCCGCCCGCGGCCGGACCCAGTAGCAGCACATCCGGTGCCGGGTCCGTTTCGTGCTGTTCTCGCACCCGCTCGGTCGGCTCCGGGAACCCCCATCGTCGGCGGAACGTCGAACCACGATGAGAACCGAGCTCGCATGCATCGTGGTCGTCGGTGGGCTGGTGGCGGCGGCGTGCGGCGCGGATCCCTCGGCGGAAGACGGCGCCACCGAGACGATCCCCGAGGCTGGTTCGTCCGAGTCGACCGCGACCGACCCTCCATCGCCAGACACCGTCGCCAGCACCGACTCGGACGGGGACCTGCCGTTCGGACTCTCCCGCTGCGGACCGTTCGAGTTGATCAGCGCCGACCCGTCGCTGTATCGCGACGAGCCGACGTACGTGGCGAACGAGATGCCGACGGACGAGGTGCGGGCGTGGGCCCAGCGGCAGCCGGGTTTCGAGGAACTGTGGATCGACCGAGAACGGCGGGGATGGATCACCGTCGGCTTCAGCGAGGGCGTCGACGACCGAAATCGCGACCTGCGCACGGAGTTCCCCGACGACGGCGTGGTCGCGGTGGAGGTGCCCTTCACCAGTGCCGAATTGGATCGACTCGCCGACCGAGCGTTCGATCTCGCCCGATCTGCCGACCTCCCGATCGGAGGGAGCGGCAACGTGCCGCAGGGACTCGTCAGCATCTCGGTGGGCGTCCTCGACGACGCGACACTCGAACCGTTCGCCGAGCTCGCCGGTCAACCGATCTGTTTCGAGGGACGCGAGCCAGCCGACGCGGTGCAGGACGGCCCACAGCCGGCCGAGGGCGCCGGCTGGCGGCTCCTCGGCTCGGAGCGTGGCGGCGAGGTGTACCGAACCGGTGTCGCGACCACACACGAGCAGTACGAGCGGCTGTGGACGATCAGCGCGGTCCCCGGCGATGCCGCGGACGTCGACCTCGCCAGCGAGATCGTGATCTGGTTCGGGGCCGTGTACGGGTCCAGCTGCCCGATCCGCCTCGACGACGTCGTCGTCGACATCGAGCGAGCCGTCGTCCACGGCGACTTCGTCCTGCCGGGCAACCCGACCGATTGCACGGACGATGCCAACCCCGAGGCCTACGTCGTCGCCCTCGACCGGTCGGAGCTGCCGGTGGGCCCGTTCATCGTCCAGCTGGGCGCCGACGATCCACCGCCGGGTGCGCCGGAGGAGCGAACCGTCGTCGCTGTCGACCTCTCCGAGCCGGGATCGACGGCGACCGACGACGAGATCGGCTTCGACCCGGCCTTGTTCGAACGGGCCGGGTCGCCACTCCCCCTCGGTCCGGGCTCGATCACCGAGACCGACATCCCCGGCGAGTACCGGGTGCCACCCGACTGCTCGCTCGACGTGGTCGGACCGCTCAACGCGACACTGTGGGTCCCAGCATCGCGATCGCTCGACGCCGACCCACCGCCGGCATGGGCGGAGACGATCGTCGCTGCCCGGGCCGACCGCCAACCGTTCGTGGTGATCGTCGAGCTGCGGATCGACCCGCCGACGCTGCTCGTCGAGATGAACGGCCACTCCGAGACGTACGTCCCGGCACCCTCCGGGATCGACCCCACGTGCTGATCGAGACGGTCAGCCACTTCACTGCGAACAGCACGAATCGGACCCGGCACCGGATGTGCTGTTCTCAGATGTTGGCGCCCATCTCGCGGAGGTGCTCTCGCACGGCCACGGCGACGTCGATGGCGAGGATCTCGGCGCCGGTGACGTTGAGGTGGAAGCCATCGGAGGCTCGGACGTCCTTGCCCTCGCCGTCGCGGGGGTCGACCACGAACTCGGCCCACCCGCCGTCGCGTCCCGAGAAACGTGACCACGTGTCGACGAAGATCACCTCGGGGTACGCCTCGAGCGCCTGGCGGACCGCCTGATCCTGGAGCGCGAGACGAGCGGTGACGTCGTCGTTGTCGTCGTTCGGAATGCCGACCCACACGACGCGCCGGTCGTTCTCGAGCAGGATGTCGACGATCTCGGAGACACGGCGGACGTACTCGGCGGTCCACTCCTCCTCGTTCTGGAGCGGATCGCCGACGAGGAATTCGAGCTCGTCCTGCGCCAGTGAGAGGCCCTGCGAGTCGTTCCCGCCGAACGTGACCACGACGATGTCGGGGCCGACCTCGGGGAGCTTCGTCCGCAACTCGGTCGGCCAGTCGAAGAAGTCGGGTCGGGCGAGCCCGGACGAGACCTTGTAGTTGAGATCGGTGTCGACGATCGCCGTGGCGTCGAGCAACTCCTGGAGATACGGACCGAACGTCCCGGCGTCGGAGTCACCCACGATGTAGACCGACGCCGGGTTCGAGGTGGAGGGCGGACCGGTTCTCTCGGGTTCGGTGGGGGCGGTGGTGGTCTCGGGCGCCGCCGTGGTGTCGACCTCGGTCTCGGCCACGGTGCTGGTCGCAGCGGCGGCCAACTCCTGCGCCTCCCCGACCACCTCGCCGGTGCCGGCGTCCGCGTCCGCACCCGAGTCGTCCGTCAGGCCGTCGTCGGAGTCGGTCCCGAACGTGACCCGATCGTCGCTTCCCCCGCCGTCGTCGGACACGATCGCGACGACCGCCTGACCCAGGCTGTACCCGATGAGACCGAGCAGGGCGAGGACACCGATCCGACGCATCCAGTAGCGCTGACGGCTGACGCGACGAGGCGCTCGGCGCTGTCGAGCCGGATCGGTCACCAGCCAGACGATACGGTCATCTCACCGCAGATTCGTGACAGCTCCGGGCCTCGTTCGGAGGCCGAACGACGCCCCGAGACGACCCCACCACGACCAGGAGATCGCGACCGCGTGGACCAGCCCGACCTCGACGCACGTCTCTGGATCCCGATCGGGCTCCCCGGCTTCAGCGGTGACGACAAACAGCGTCGCCGCAACCTGCTCGACGACCGCTTCGGCGACGACGGCTGGCGCTGGCGCTGGGTCGTCCGGGGGCATCTCGTCGACCTCGACACGGCGATCGCCGAGTACGAGGAGTCGTACCGGGTCCACCTGCACCGTCACCCCGAAATCGTCGACTGGCTCACCACGCGCTGCGGCAACGTGTACGACCACTCGGTCGACAACGTGTTCGACGACGAGTACGTCCAGCCCGGTCCGGCGGCGAACCACTACCAGGACATCTCGGTCCGACGGGTGATCGCCGAGATGACGGACGACGACACCGGTGGGTGGGGCGAGACGGTCGACCTCGTCGACCTCGGCACGGGCGAGACCCACCGGGTCCCGCGCGCCCGCGGGTTCCGTGGCGACGGGCTCGCGCAGATTCGTGACGCCCACTCCCCGGCGTACTTCCTGAATCCGGCACTCGTTCCGGTGCACGATCCGACTCTGATCTCGACCGTTCCGTCCCGGCACGAGTGGTATCACCAGGAGGGCGTCGGGCACCTGTCGGTCGAAGCGTTCTGGCAGATGTCGAAGGTGATCGAGGTCCGCTTCGATCGATTCCGAGCACTGGGCCCGCTCCGCGAGTCTCCACTCGACCTCGCGTGAGCGACTCGGTCGATCACGTCGACGCGTTCCTCGTCGGGCCACTGAGCGGAGATCGCTACCTCGACGAGGGAGTCACCCGGCCGGGTGGCGGTGCACTCAACATGGCGGTCCACCAGACGCGCCGTGGCCTCCGGGTCGAACTCGTCAGCCGGGTCGCCGAGTCCCAGCGCGATCTCGTCGACAGCTTCCTCCGTCGGAACGGCGTCCCGGCGACGTCATCGCTCTACGTGCCCGGCGAACCCTGCACGATCGACGTGCGGTTCGCAGACGATCGCCAGCCGATGATGGACCACTTCGTCGAGGGGATCCTGGCCGACTTCCGACTGAGCGAC
>JBCCTP010000440.1:0-4162 GCA_039198505.1 Actinomycetota bacterium
CGGATGCCGTCGGCGTCGAGGATGTTGTCGGGATCGAAGTCCTCGAGCGGTGTCTGCTCGAGGTAGTCGATCGCGACGTCTTCCAGGACGTAGCCATTGAGGTCCTTGCCGATGACCTCGATGATCTCGTCACGGAACGCGTCTCGATCGGTGTATAGCTGCTCGAAGTCGAACTTCTTGCCCACGGTCTTGAGTGCCTCGGAGAACTTGGCGGCGAAGAGGGTGTGGAGCGTGGCGATGTCGGACGCCCGCTCGCAGCCGATCGATTGAGCGACCTTCTTCACGGCCTGCTCGGTGGGGTCGACCTTCACGAAGAACTCCACCGCGATGTCGGCGCGGATGTTGTCCTTGCAGATGAGTCCGTTGCCGCGACCGCGACGCTCGATCTGGATGTTCTTCACCGAGATGTCCATGATCTCGGCCTTGTGGATCACCGGGATCACGATCTGTCCGGTGAACGTGACGACGACGGAGCGCCACTTCGAAACGACCAGGGCCTGCCCCTGCGGGACCTTGCGGAAGAGTCGCGAGACGAGCAACGCGACGAAGAGGATGACGACGATGACGATCGCCACGACGATGGCGACGGCTGCGATCACGCTGCCCATGGTTGGAGACTCCTTCTGACGAGACGGGACGGTGACGGTCGGTGTGCGTGGACGGACATCGGTGGGCTCACTCGGCGAGTTCGATCGGGAGACGGTCGACGATGAAGTCGTCGGTCTCCTCGCGCCAGTCGACGAGCAGGGCGCGATCGCCCCGTTGCAGCTCGCCCGGGGCGAGGCCGGCCCCCGACGTGGTCCGCAGATCGACCGTGGAGACCGTGCCGTCGGGCCAGGTGGCCTCGCCGCGGCCGGCGGTGTCGGTGACCGTGGCGGACCGCACCTCGACGATGCGGCCGAGCAGGTCGTGCTTCGACGGGGCCCGCTCGGTGACGAAGACGCGAGCGAGTCGACGACCGAGCCAGGACGTGAGGGCGAGCGCACAGACGGCCGCGACGACGCCGACGAGGATCGACAGCCCGACGAGTGCGCCACCGCTGCGACCGTCGAGCAGGAACACGCTGGCCAGGACGCTGACGAACCAGCCCGCGAGTCCGACGAGCGTGAGGAGCAGCGTGGCCGGGACCTCGGAGACTCCGAACGGCTCGAGCACGTCGTCGAGCACGCCGTCGGCGGCATCGCCGCCGAGGTCGAGAGCTCCGACGAGCGACAGGATCCACATCACGGCCGCGATCGCGAGGATCGCGGTGAAGATGATCGTCGGCAGCTCGACCGACGCGCGGAGGACGTCAGCCATGTCGCTCCCTCGCATCGGTCATCCGGTGTGGCATCTCTCACACCAGCATGCCGGGATCGAGTTCGGTCTCATCCGTGCCTCAATCGAAAACCCGAAATCGACACGATGCCGAGCCATCGACGATCAGGATCGGTCGGAGCGTTGGAGATCCGGTGACCCGAGGCGATCGGCTGGATCCTGGCCGTAGAACGCCCGGAGTTGGGCGTACACCGCCGGCTCGTGCAACCGCAGCGGTGCGGGATCGTCGAAGAAGGCCTCGGTCGCCACCGCGAAGAACTCTGCCGGGTTCGTGGCCGCGTACGGCCGCAACACCGACTCGCTCGCCCTCACGCGCTCGAACGCCGCCTGGAAGACCTCGGCCCACTCGTCGGCCGCCTCACCGCCGCCGAGTGGCGGGGTCCCGTCGGTCGCGCCGTCGAGCATGTCGAGGCGGTGGGCGAACTCGTGGTACACGACGTTCTGGCCCCCGTGCCGACGATGGTGACGCCCGCTCGCGTCGCGTCGTACCGCCGACCACGACAGCACCACCGGACCCTTCGGGTGGGCCTGTCCGATCACGTACTGGGGACGGTCCGACCAGGTGCCCGCAGCGGAGCGATGGGCTCCGCGGAGCCGCACCGTGGAGCGGTGGACGATCACCGAGGTGATGTCGGGGTACTCGTCGATCTCCAGTCCGAGCAGCAGCATCGACGCCTGTGCCGCGATCAGCACCTTGACCTCGTCGGTGAGATCCATGCCGTGCGCCTCCTCCCAGCGGGTCGACGCCACGAACCGGGCCACGAGGTACCGCATCCGGTGGAGCTGTGTGTCGTCGAGGGTGCCCCAGTGGTCGAAGTCCCGACGCAGGATCTCCTCCCACTCGGGTTCGAACGGCAGCGGCCGGGTGCGGCCGAACCGTCGACGGATCGCGCGAATCACCGTGTCGTCAGACCAGGACGTCGCCGGCGGAGATGGTGGCGTCGCTCGGTCGTGGGCCCGTGCGGACTGCGGTGGGGATCTGCTCGACGCCGCCGAAGTACTCGGCGAGTCGGCGCTCGGCCTCGTCCGCGCCGAACAGGATCTCGGCGACCTCACGCAGACCGGGGGAGCTCTCGATGTCGCGATCGCTCACGACCAGATCGATCTTCGACCGGCGCCGCATGAAGTCCTCGAGCTTGGTCACCATCTCGTTGCGGGCCGCCTCGTGGAGCTCGACCCGGATGTAGTCGGCCGAGCCCATGATGTCCTCGCCCATGGCAGGTTCTTCACGGATGGCGTCGAGCATGGCGAAGGCTCGGCGTCCGTACCGGCGCCACAGGCGGTCGGACAGCGGCTCGACCTCGGGCTTGTCTCGCACACGGTCGAGCTTCATGAGTCTTGCCTGGCGGAAGAACTCGTCGCGGGTGGCCTCGGCGGGTTCGCCGTACCAGTTGCGGAGGTCCTTCTCGAGCGGGACCCCGAGGTACTCGATCTCCTCGGCCACCTCTTCGCCCACGTTGAGGCAGTCGGTGAGCTTGCCGCCGAAGATGGTGACGACGCCACGTCGGTGATCGGTCTCGACCGCGTGCTTCCGCGACAGCTTGGTCCAGTCGACGTCGGAGTGGTCGGCGCCGTCCGTCTTCACCACCAGGGGCCGCACACCGGTGCGCGAGGCCATGATGTCGTCCCTCGTGAGCGGATGCTCGAGGTCCATGCGGTCGTTGATCTGGCCGAGCAGGAAGTCGATGTCCTCGTCGGTGACCTCGGTGTGCGGCGTGTCGACGCGGGTGTCGGTCGTGCCGATGACCGACCGTCGGCCCATGGGGATCACGTAGAACAACCGCTCGGTGTCGTCGTAGAAGGCGAGCACCTTGTTGTGGCGCTTGGTGGTGAGCCGTGGCACGACGAGATGGATGCCCTTCGAGTACACGATGCGGTGATCGGTGGTGATCCCCCACTCGTGGTTGGTCTCGTCGACGAACGGTCCTGCGGCGTTGACGATGGTCTTCGCGTGGGTCTGGAACTCCTCGCCCGTGTCGACGTCGCGCAGCGTGGCGGTCCAGCGATCGCCGATCCTCGTGGCGGAGACCATCTCGACGTAGTTCGCCGCCGCAGCACCCGCCTCGATGGCGCTGCGGACGAACGAGAACACGAAGCGTGCGTCGTTGTCGATGAGGATGCCGTCGCGGTACTCGATCCCGCCCGCCACGGTGGTGGTGTCGATCGCCGGCTCTTCGCGCTCGATCTTCTTCTTCGAGAGGAGGCGCGGCCCCTTCGTGCCGAACTGGCCGATGATCCAGTAGCCGAGAGCGCCGAACGCGGCGAACCAGGGTGGGTACGGGCCCTTCTCGTCGAGCGCGGCGTAGAAGCCGATCTCCTTGATGTTGGCCCGGTACGCCCGCATGAGCCGGTTGCGGGATCGGCAGAGCTTGAACACGAGCCACAGCTCGTAGTTCTCGAGGTACTTGAAGCCGCCCCACACCAAGTTAGACGACGCCTGGCTCGTGAAGTGCGCGAAGTCGCCGCGGTCGACGAGCGCCACACTGGCGCCGCGCCCCGCCAGGGAGGCCGCCGTGACCGCCCCGTTGATGCCTCCACCGATCACCAGCGTGTCGAACGACCCGTCTCGCATGCGGTCGATGTGCGTCTCGCGCAGCGTCATGACCTCAGTGTACGAGCGGCTCTCGGCCGCGGGCTGCGGGCGAAGGACCCGATGCGGACAGGCTCAGGCACCGACGGCGACGACGGCGACACCGATCGCGGCAAGCCCCACGAAGACCGGCATGGCCGTGCGGAGCCAGTCGGGATACCCCTTGTAGCCCGGGGCGAGCATGACGTACCCGGCGATGCCACCGGCGACGAGTCCCCCGAGGTGGCCACCGATCGAGATGTTGCTGATGGCGAA
>JBCCTP010000441.1:0-4136 GCA_039198505.1 Actinomycetota bacterium
ATGCGACGGGTCCGGAGGACGCACGCAGCGATGACGTGCGCGCTGGCGATCGCCGTGATCGCGGCGGCGTGCTCGAGCGGCGGCGACGAGTCTGGTGAGGCGGTCGGATCGACCGACGCACCGACCGCCACCGCACCTCCCGACTCGACCGACCCGTCGGTCGAGGTCGCCGACGACGCGAGCGACGAGTCGCCGACCACGAGCCAGACACCCGAGACCACGGCACCCGAGACCACCGTGGCCGACACCACCACGACGGTCGACCCGGCGGAGGTCGCCACGGCCGAACAGATCAACGACTACGTCGCCGAGGCTGCCGCGTTCGATCAGGTCGGCGCCGACGCGCAGTTCCCGGCGGGGCTGACGTTCTCGGCCGGGGGCGCACCGGGCTACTCGCGGTACGTGTTCCGAGAGAACGGCGTCGAGGTCGTCCCCACGCTGGTGGAAGGTCCGATCGACGACGCGGTCCGGTGTCAAGATCCCGATCTGCCGTGCTCGTACCTCGAACTGAAGGAGCTGCACGCGTCGGGTGGTGAGATCCCCGACGAGCTCCGGATGACGTCCGACGAACTGGACGAACTCGTCGCGCAACTCGACGAGTTGAACGCGTTCGCCTCGTCGTACGCCGACATCGACGACGCCTGCGCAGCCGGCTTCGTGTCCGACCGGATCCAGACCCCGAACATGGGCACGCACCTCTATCTGCCCTCCGCCATCGGCAACGGCTTCGATCCGGGTGAGCCCGAGATCCTGCTCTACGCCCGCGCCGACGACACATTGCCGAACGGTCCGGTCGGGCAGTGCCTCGGAAACGCGTGGGACGGCGAGCCGATGAAGCTGATCGGCACGTCGTTCATCATCCCCCCGGGGGTCATCGGCGACGAACACCCCGACACGTTCGCCGGGCCTCTCGACAACTGGCACATCCACTACAACCTGTGCCGCGGCTCGGCCGAGGGTCGCGACTCGTTCGTCCCGCGCGATCAGTGCTTGGCGCAGGGCGGGAGCTTCTCGCTGGCACTCGGATGGATGATCCACGCGTGGGTCGATCCCGAGCACGACAACCAGCTCGGAGTGTTCTCGATGTGGAACGACACGGTGGCGCCCGTGCTCGACGCCGACTCGATCCGCGACTCGCGGCAGGTCACCGGGTCGGACTTCCCCGACGGCGCCGAGCAGTCGCTGATCACCGATTTCGCCTACACCGGCGACCTGCGGGTCGACGTCGGCCAGTCGTTGTTCTTCAACAACGTCGACGCCGTGCCGCACACCGTGTCGGCGGGCAGCTTCGAATCGCCCGAACTCGACGCCTTCGACTCGGGCCTCATGACCCCGGGCCAGAACTTCGAGCTGACCTTCGACCAGCCCGGCGTCTACTCGCTCTTCTGCACCCTCCACCCCGACATGGCCGCCACCGTCACCGTCGAGTGACGTCGGGGTCGGGCGAATCGCTCAGCCGGAGCGGACCCTCAGCGGAGTGCGGTGTCGACGATCGTCGGCAGCTGATCCACGAACCGGACCCGCAGTTCGTCGAGGTCGATGGCGCTGAGGTCGGGCCCGAACCCGTACGCCGTGACCATGACGTGATCGTCGATCCAGGCGATCTCCCCGCTCTGGAGGTCGGGGTCGTTCACGTCGGTCAGCACCACGGTGTGGAGCGTGCCACCCGACTCCGAGCCGATCTCCTCGACCGTCAGCTCCACACCGTCGATCGGACCGTCAGGGAGGTTGAACTCGCGGGCATAGCTCTCGACCGACGGAGGCGCCGTCGCGACGTCGAACCCGACGCCGTCGAGGTCCGGCGCCGCGGTGCACCCGATGAGCGAGATTCCGTTGCTGCGCAGACGCAGCGACGACCCGAACGTCACGTCGGGATCGAGGAAGGACGCCTCGATGCCGGGTGGGATCAGGCCTACGAACAGACCGGTCAGCACCGACACGTGATCGTCGGCGACGCAGCCTTCGAAGAACGCGAAACCGTCTTCGTACTCGAAGGAGGCATCGCTGAGCCGAATGCGCTCGGCCAGCCCCTGGGTGTCGAGGCCGCCGGACAGATCGGTCGGCGGTGGATCGGTGCCGGTGGGATCGGTCGCGGTCGACTGGGTCGCGGATGGTTCGGCCTCGGCCGCCTCCACCTCGGACGTCGTTGAGACCGGGGCGGTGTCGTCCGAGACCTCCGCGCTGTCGTCCGAGATCTCCGTGCTGACGCCGTCACCTCCGCCGCAGCCGACGAGGACGATCAGGCACACCAGAGCCCCGAGCCGCCGCATCGGCCGACGGTACCCGGTCGCGTTCGAACGGTCGGCAACTAGGTTGACCCGATGCCGCTGGACGATCTCATCGCCCGAGCGCCGAAGGTGCTCCTCCACGACCATCTCGACGGAGGGGTGCGGCCGCAGACGGTGATCGATCTGGCCGACGAATACGGCTACTCCGGGCTTCCGACCACCGACGTGCACGAGCTCGCGACGTGGTTCAACCGGGGTGCCAAGCGCAACGATCTCGTGCTGTACCTCGAGACGTTCGCCCACACGGTCGGGGTGATGCAGGACCGCGACGCGATCGAGCGTGTCGCTCACGAGTGCGCGGTCGATCTCGCCGCCGACGGCGTCGTGTACGCCGAGGTGCGGATGGCGCCGGAGCTGTGCACCGAGAAGGGCCTCACGCTCGACGAGGCGGTCGAGGCGATGCTCGCCGGGTTCGAGACCGGTTCGGAGGGCACCGATCTGACGATCCGCCTGATCTGCTCGGCCATGCGCCAGGCGGCGAGGAGTCGTGAGATCGCGGAGCTGGCGGTTCGGTTCCGCGACCGTGGCGTGGTCGGCTTCGACATCGCCGGGCCCGAGGCCGGCTTCCCGCCGACCCGCCACCTCGATGCGTTCCAGTACGTGATGCGAGAGAACTTCCACTCCACGATCCATGCGGGCGAGGCGTTCGGACTGCCGTCGATCTGGGAGGCGGTGCAGTTCTGCGGCGCCGAGCGACTCGGCCACGGTGTCCGACTCGTCGACGACATCGAGGTGAGCCCCGACGGAGACGCCACGCTCGGCCAGCTCGCCAACTACATCCGCGACCGCCGCATCCCGCTCGAGATCTGCCCGACGTCCAACGTCAACACCGGAATCGCTCCTGACATCGCGTCGCACCCGATCGGCATGCTCCGTCGACTGCAGTTCCGGGTCACGGTCAACACCGACAACCGGTTGATGAGCGACACGTCGATGACGCAGGAGATGCAGCAACTCCACGATGCGTTCGGCTGGGGGCTGTCCGACTTCCAGTGGGTGTCGGTCAACGCGATGAAGTCGGCCTTCATCCCGTTCCCGGAACGACTCAAACTCATCAACGGCACGATCAAGCCTCGGTACGCGATGCTCATGGCCGAAGCCGACCTGGGAGCGTGACCCGATGACCGTCGAGACCGTCGTCGTCGACCATCCGCTGGTGCTCGATGCGCTGGCCACCATCCGCGACGTCGACACACCCAATGCGCTCTTCCGCCAGAATCTCGAGCGGATCGGACTCCTGCTGATCGCCGAGGCGACGCAGACGCTCCCGACCCGACCGGGCACCGTCACGACGCCGCTCACCGATGCCCCGGCGAATCGACTCGCGTCGCAGCCGGTGATCGTGCCGATTCTGCGGGCGGGCCTCGGGTTCCTCCGCCCCGCGCAGGACCTGCTTCCCAACGCCGACATCGGCTTCGTCGGGATCGCCCGCAACGAGGACACCGCCCAACCCGAGCCCTACGTCAACAAGTTGCCCGACGAGATGGCGGGGCGCACGGTCATCGTGGTCGACCCGATGCTGGCGACCGGCGGATCGCTGATCCACACGCTCCGACTGCTCGTCGACCGCGGTGCCGAGCAGCCGCTCACGGTCGTGGTGGCTCTCGCCGCGCCGGAGGGCATCGCCGCGGTCGAGGCGTCAGGTCTCGACGTCACCATCTTCACCGCCGTCGTCGACGACCACCTGAACGAACGCTCCTTCATCGTTCCCGGCCTCGGCGACGCCGGCGACCGCCAGTTCGGCACCGGCTGACGCGTCCGGGAGTGCGTGCACGTCCCGAGATCAGACACGTCCCGAGATCAGGGGTTGACGGCGTCGAGGAGAGACTGGAGGTCGGCCACGTCGAC
>JBCCTP010000442.1:0-4109 GCA_039198505.1 Actinomycetota bacterium
CGGCGAGCTGCTCGTACTCGATCCGGACGGTCGGTTCGACGTTCCCGGTGGTGATGGGCGACATGGGCGACGCCCCCGACATCGCTCCGGCCGCGTCGTCGCCCGCTGCGGTGAGGATGGCGAATTGTCGAGCGGCGTCCCAGTTGAGCGGTCCCTGGCCCGACAGCATCTTCGCGAGGTCACCGAACATGGGGAGGTTCTCGAACGGATTCCCACCTCCGAACGGGTTCCCTCCTCCGAACGGATTCGCTCCGCCGAACGGATCGGGCGTGGGGTCGCCGCCGCTCTGATCGCTGTCGTCGTCGCCCGGATCGTCGGGCTGGTCGCGGTCGTCACCGGGGGCCATGGACGAACTCTACGGCCGATGCGGCACTACCGTCCCCGAGATGGCGACCGCCGTGCTGACCGGGGGCGACGGCCTGCTCGGTCGTCGGGTGGCCGACGTGCTCGAGTCCGAATGCGGACTCGATGTCGTCCGTGTGGCGGGGCTGCACCATCCCGCCGAATCCGAGACGGACCGGCGCGCCACCAGGCGGAGCCGCGTCGACCTCGATCTCCGCGAGATCGGCGAACTCGACCGGGCCGACGTCGTGGTCGACTTGGGCGCCAGCGATCACGACCGTCGTGCGGAACGTCGTGAGAGCGCCACACAGTTCGCCGCCTCGACCCTCGGTCTGGCCGACCGCCTCGGAGCGCGCCATGTGGTGCTCGTCTCCTCCGCGCTGGTGTACGGCGCAGCGCCCAACAACCCCCGGCCGCTCACCGAGGAGGCGGTCCTGCGGCCCGACGTCGACTTCGTGTTCGCCCGCCAACTCGGATCGGCCGAGGAACTCGTCGAACAGTGGCGGCTCGCTCGCCCGGGACGGATCACCTCGATCCTCCGCCCGGCCGTGGGGCTCGCACGCGGCGGCAGCTCCCGGCTGGCGGCGGCTCTGGTCGCGGGACTCGGACGCCGGCTGGCCATGGCCGACCCGCCGAGCCAGTTCCTCCACCTCGACGATCTCGCCACCGCGGTCGGACTCACGGTGCGCGAGCGCGCCGACGGCGTGTTCAACGTCGCTCCCGACGGCTGGGTGCCCGGCGATCGGGTGCGAGCGCTGTCCGGCGAGCGTCCGCGGCTGCCGCTGCCCGAGCGGGTCGGCGAGGTGCTGTCCGGCCTCAGCTGGCGCTTCCAGCGCGGCCCGATCCCTCCGGGTCTCATCTCGTACACGCGCGAGCCGTGGGTGATCTCGAACGGACGCCTGCGGGCGCTCGGGTGGGAGCCGATGATCACCAACGAGCAGGCGTACGTCGAGGCGACCGAGGCACCCTGGTGGACCACCGTCTCGCCGAAACGTCGTCAGGAGATGGCGCTCGGGATTGGGCTGTTCGTCGGAGTGGTCGCCGCAGCGGCGACCGGCTGGGCGGTCCTGCGCTGGTGGCGTCGGTCGGCCGCGAACCGCTGAACGGACGCGGGACGTTCAGTCGACGAGCACCCGGAGCTCGCCCGAGACGAACGTGGCGAGCAGGTGACCGTCGGAGCTGACGACCACCGCCCCGTCGGGTGCGTCGATCCGGTCGAGATCGCCCCAGTCGACGAGGAACGTGTGCGTGCGGGTGAGGAGCACCACGGTGTGGTGGTCGTCGGGGCTGTGCGGTGCCAGGGTGAGGTCAGCGGGGTCGGTGACGTGCTTGGCCGACACGGCCGCCGGAGCGCCGGTCAGGACCAGCGAGCGGTCGACGGTGACGCTGTGCTGACGGAGGAGCACGGGCGCCGGGTCGGAGGCCGGCGTCGGTTCGCGCTCCTGGGCGGTGGCGGCGATGACCGCGATCGTGGTGGCCGACACCGCGTCGGGCGGTGGCGGGGTCGGCTCGATCGAGATCACGATGGCGGCGACCAGAGCGACGGCGAGCACGCCCGTGGCGAACACGATCGAGCGTCCCCGAGCCGGACGGTCGTCGACCACCACGCTGGTCGGTGCGAGTTCGGATGGGTGTCGCCACGAACGTTCATGTGGCGGCAGAGGAGCGGGACCCACGATGGCGAGATCGTACTGACGATCAGCGGATCGGGTGTCGCGAGACGAGGAACTGTCCGTCGATCGGCGCGATCGTCGGCGAGAACACCGTGCGGCGGCCCCCGACGGCACGGGTTCCGTGCAGTAATGTGCGGCGCCGTGGAGGGCCCGGACTCGCTCGACTGGTGTGCGCTCACCGACGGAGAACTCCCGGTCGGCGCGATCTACGACTGGGCGGTCACGCCGAGTTGTGGTGCCGTCGTCGTGTTCAGCGGCACGGTGCGCGACCATGCCGAGGGCCGCGACGACGTCCAGTACCTCACCTACGAGGCGTACGAAGAACAGGTCGTCCCCGTGTTCGAGAAGATCGCCGCCGAGGTCCGCACGCGCTGGCCCGACGCCGGTCGGGTCGCTCTGCTGCATCGCATCGGCCGTCTCGAGCTGGGCGAGTCGTCGGTCGTCGTCGCGGTGTCGACTCCGCACCGACCCCAGGCGTTCGAGGCGGCCCGCTATGCGATCGATGCGCTCAAGGAAGCGGCACCGATCTGGAAACACGAGGTCTGGGCCGACGGATCCGACTGGGGCACGGGTGCCCACGACGTGGTCGACCCGTCGAGCGTCGCGTCCCCACCGTCCGCCACCGGATCAGCGGAGGCCCCGACGTCGTGATCTGGCTGGTGATCGCGATCGTCGTGGTGCTCGCGATCCTCGCTCTGATCATCCTCCGATCTCGGCGGAACGACCCGGTCGCGTCGTTCCAACGCCACATCGACGCGCTCGGACCGGAGGCCCGACGACCGACGGTCGATCGGGTCCGCCGCTTGGACGACGATTCCGACGAGACTGACGACGATGGGCGCTGATCGGACCCCCACCCCCACCGCCGACCCGTCACGCATCCCCGGCCCGGACGGGAGACGCTGATGGCGCGCGACCTTGCGATCGACCTCGGCACCGCGAACACCCTCGTCTACATGAAGGGCCGCGGCATCGTGCTCAACGAGCCGTCGGTCATCGCCCTCAACCGGCAGACCGGTGAGGTGCTCGCCACCGGACGTGAGGCGTGGCAGATGATCGGCCGCACACCCGGCTACATCGTCGCCGTTCGACCGCTCCGCGGCGGCGCCATCACCGACTTCGAGATCACCGAGCGGATGATCCGCCTGCTGCTGCAGCGGGTCGGCGTCAGTCGGTTCACCCGGCCGAAGGTCGTCATCTGCGTGCCGTCGGCCATCACCGAGGTCGAGCGGCGGGCGGTCACCGACGCAGCCCGGCGCGCCGGCGCGGCCGACGCCAACCTCATCGAGCAGCCCATGGCGGCCGCCATCGGTGCCGATCTGCCCATCGACGAGCCGGTCGGCAACATGGTCATCGACATCGGGGGCGGCACGTCGGAGACCGCCGTCATCTCGCTCGGCGGCATCGTGTCGCTCGAAGCCGTGCGCGTCGGTTCGTTCGACATCGACGCGGCGATCCAGAACCACGTGCGACGCGAGCACGGCATCGCCATCGGCGAGCGCACGGCCGAGGAGATCAAGGTCGCCATCGGGTCCGCCGATCCGACCCACGACGAGAACCAGGCCGAGGTCCGTGGGCGCGACCTCATGACCGGTCTCCCGAAGACCGTGCTGCTCACCCCCGAGGAGGTGCGATTCGCGATCGAGGACGTGATCTCCTCGATCGTGGCGTCGGTGGTGCGGTGCCTGTCGAAGGCGCCACCCGAGCTGTCACAGGACTTCCTGGTGCGCGGCATGTATCTCGTCGGCGGTGGTGGTCTGCTGCGCGGGCTCGCCGAGCGCATCGAACGTGAGACCGAGGTGCCGGTCCGGATGTCGAACGTGCCGCTCGAGGCCGTCGTGCTCGGTGCCGGCCACGTGATCGAGCACTACGAAGCGCTCAAGTCCATGTTCATGGGCGCCCGTTCCTGAGCCGCGCCGCACAGGAGCGGCGCTGAACCCCGGATCCTCATCGGTGGAACTCAGACGCTCACCCGCGCTCAGGTGTCCGCTTCTGCCCGTGCCAGATCCGGACACCTGGCACCAGGTGTGGGCGCCGGCCTCGGTAGGTTTCCGGCGTGGCTCGGTTCGGGGTGACGTCGCTGGATGCCGAGCA
>JBCCTP010000443.1:0-4056 GCA_039198505.1 Actinomycetota bacterium
GAGCAGGCCGACGAGGTCGCGGCGCTGCTCGGCGATCACGATCGGTGTCGCGCCGTGGTGGTGGCCCTGCCCGAGGTCACGCCGGTCACCGAGGCGATCGAGCTCGCCACCGACATCCGAGACGATCTCGGGATCGCCCTCGCCCCGGTCGTGGTCAACGCGTGCTGGCCCGATCGACCCGGTCTGGCCAAGACCCCGGCGATGGCGGCGCGGAGCCACCCGATCAAGCTCGACGACGAGTCCAAAGCGGCGCTTGCGGTTGCGGCGGACTTCGGCCGAGCTCGCATGGAGTTGCAGGCCGCCCAGCTCGATCGGGTCCGCGACGAGGTCGGCCCTCCGATCAGCCTGCCGCGGCTCGTGGCCACCCGGCTCGGGCACGACGAGATCGAGACACTTGCGGAAGCGCTGGCGGGATGACGGAACTCGACACCCCGAGCCCGGCCGTCGCCGACACCGTCGCAGCCGCCGACGTCGATGCCGTTTCCGACTCCGACGTCGACCTGCATGTGCTGAAGCAGGTCGAGCAGCGGGTGCTGTGGCTCGCCACCCGCATCATCGATGCGGCCAACCGTCGGAGTCAGACGGACATCAAGGTCGGCGGACACCAGGCGTCGAGTGCATCGATCGTGTCGATCATGACCGCGCTCTGGTTCGGTCACATCGGCGGCGACGACAAGGTGGCCGTGAAGCCGCACGCCTCGCCGGTGTACCACGCCATCAAGTACCTGACCGGCGAACTCGACCGGTCGTACCTCACCACCCTCCGTCAGCGCGGCGGCCTCCAGGCGTACCCGTCGCGCACGAAGGATCCCGACGTCGCCGACTTCTCCACCGGTTCGGTCGGGCTCGGCGCCGTCGCACCGCTGTTCTCGGCGCTCACCCGTCGCTACCTCGACCGTCACGACGAGTTGAGCGGAGCCGGTCGCCACCCGGCGCGGTTCATCGCGCTGGTCGGCGACGCCGAACTCGACGAGGGCAACGTGTGGGAGGCCATCGCCGACCCGGTCACCCAGGGCCTCGGCAACTTCACGATGGTGATCGACCTGAATCGGCAGAGCCTCGACCGGGTCATTCCCGACATCGCCGCGAACCGGATCAAGCGCTTCTTCCACGACGCCGGTTGGCACGTCGCCGAGGCGAAGTACGGATCGAAGTTGACCTCGGCGTTCGAGCGACCGGACGGCGACGCGCTGCGGGCGCGGATCGACGAGATGCCCAACGAGGCGTACCAGCGGCTGTTCGGGCTCGCCCCCGCCGAGGTGCGCACACGGTTCCTCGACGGCGCCGACGCCGCCGTCGCGCGGTTCTGCGACGACTACGACGACGAGACGCTCGCCGACCTGGTGACCGACCTGGGCGGGCACGACCTCGGTCGTCTCATCGACACCTTCCGCTCGTGTGACGCCGAGGTCGAGCGCCCGTCCGTCGTGTTCGCGTACACCGTCAAGGGCTGGGGTCTCCCGATCGCCGGCGACCCGCTCAACCATGCGGCACTCCTCTCCGACGCGCAGATCGACACGGTGCGCGCCGGCTTCGGACTGACCCCCGAGACCGAATGGGACCGGTTCCCGAGCGACAGCGCGGCGGGTCGGCTGTGCGGCAGCGTCGGCGGTGAGGTCAACAACCCGCGTCCGGTTCCCCGCCCGCGGCCCGCCGTGCCGGCGTCGGCGCGGCCGACGGTCACGAGCGGGCAGGTGTCGACCCAGGACGCGTTCGGCCGCGTCCTCGCCGGTCTCGCCGACGTCGATGGCGTGGGGGAGCGGATCGTCACCACCGCACCCGACGTGTCGATCTCGACCAACCTCGGCGGCTGGATCAACAAGACCGGCGTCTACTCCCACGACGAGCGCGACGACCACGGTGGCTCCGAGCGGCTCCTGAAGTGGGCGCCGTCACCCAGCGGACGACACATCGAGCTCGGGATCTCCGAGATGAACATGTTCATGCTGCTCGGCCAGCTCGGCCTCTCGCACGAGCATCACGGCGAGCTGCTGCTGCCGGTCGGCACGGTGTACGACCCGTTCGTGTTGCGCGGCCTCGACGCCCTGATCTACGGCCTCTACAACGACGCGCGGTTCGTCGTGGCCGGCACTCCCTCCGGTGTCACGCTGGCGCCCGAGGGCGGCGCCCACCAGTCGACGGTCACGCCGTCGCTCGGCGCCGAGCTCCCCGGGATCGCGTACGTCGAGCCGGCGTTCGCCACCGAGGTCGACTGGTTGCTGTGTGACGCGCTCGACTCACTCACGGCGCCCGACGGCGAGAGCACCTATCTCCGACTCTCGACACGTCCGCTCGATCAGGCACCGTTCGCGGCCGCGCTCGAACGTCACGGCGACGAGGTGCTCCGCCGTCACGTCCTCGCCGGTGGGTATCTGCTGCGCCCCGCGCCACCCGACGGTCGCCCGGGGGTCACGCTCGTCACGACCGGTGCCGTCGCCCCCGAGGTGCTCGCTGCCGCCGACGAACTCGACGCCGAGGGCGTCCAGGCCGGCGTCGTGCACCTCACCTCGCCCGATCGCGCGTATCGCAGCTGGCGGGCAGGGTTCGCCGCCTCGACCCGTGAGGCTCGCATCGTCCGGACGCCGAGCCAGCTGCACCGGTTGGTTCCCGCCGAGGAACGGCGGCGACCGGTGGTGAGCGTGCACGACGGAGCCAGCCACAGCCTCGCGTGGATCGGGTCGGCGCTCGGGACCCGTCAGTACACGCTGGGCGTCGACCGGTTCGGCGAGTCGGGCACCATCGACGACCTGTACGAGATCGTGGGCATCTCCGCCGGCAGCATCGTGAACGCGGCCCTGATCGCAGTGAGCGAGGCGACCGGGTGATCCACGACGTCGACCTCCTCGTCACCGCCGGACCGGGCGGCGTGGGCAAGACCACGTGCGCGGCGGCGCTCGGCGTGGCGGCGGCGCAGGCGGGCCTCCGGACCGTGGTGATGACCGTCGATCCGGCGCGCCGCCTCGCCGACGCACTCGGCCTCGACGTCAGCCCGTCCGAGCCCCATCTCGTCGAGGGCGTGGGTCGTGACGGTGGTGAGCTCCACGCGCTGATGCTTGATGCGAAGCAGACGTTCGACGATCTCGTTCGGGAGCAGGCCGGAAGCGACGGCGCCGCCGATGCCATCCTCGGCAACCGGATCTACCAGGCGATCTCCGGGTCGCTCGCCGGGGCCCAGGAGTACATGGCGATCGAGCGTCTGCACCAGCTGCACACCAGCGGTGAGTGGGACCTGGTCATCGTCGACACACCACCGTCGCGGCACGCTCTCGATCTGCTCGAGGCTCCCGATCGCCTCGTCTCGTTCCTCGGCAACCCGGTGTATCGAGCGCTCACGGTCAGCCAGCGGGCGCTCGCCCGTCTCACCAACGCTGACGCCTCGGCGTTCCTGTGGGCGGTGCGCCGTCTCGCCGGGCCCCAGATCGTGGAGGACACCCTCGAGTTCTTCCGGTCGATGGCCAACGTCGAGAGCGGTCTGCGCACCCGGGCCGCAGAAGCCGGTGCGCTGCTGCGGGGTGACTCGACTCGCTTCGTGGTCGTGACCAGTCCGCGAGCCGAAGCCATCGGTGAGGCGGGACATCTCGTCGACGGCCTGTCCACCGGCGGATTCCCGTTCGGCGGTCTCGTCGTCAACATGATCCACCCCGCGCCGCCGCCGCTGTCGGACGACCAGGTCGATCAACTCCACGAGATCGCCGAGGCCGACGATGGACCGCTCGCCGACCACGTTGCGTGGCACGACGATCTAACGCGTCTCGCCGCGCTCGAGCGGGAGGAGATCGACGAGCTCATGGGTCATCTCGACGATGAACACCGAGCCGTCGTCGAGGTCATCGAGATCCCGCTGCGCACGGTCGACGTCAACGACCTCGACGACCTGGGTGATCTCGCCGAGGAACTGGTCGCGCCGTGAGCGGCACCGATCGGGTCGGCGAGCTCGTCGAGGGGCTGTTCGGTCGGCCCGCCGATCAGGGTCGCTCGCTCGCGCTCCGCGTCGACGTCGGAGGCGACGTCGTGGCCGAGCGGTTCGGGGTGCGGCCCGCCGACGACTTCCGCCCC
>JBCCTP010000444.1:0-4027 GCA_039198505.1 Actinomycetota bacterium
GAGGGGCGGACCTTCAACGGCGAGACGATCAACTACCGCGCCGACGGCACGCCGTTCGTCCTGAACTGGCGGATCGTGAGGTTGCACGGCGACCAACCCGACGCCGAGTTCTACGCCGCGCTCCAGAACGACGTCACCGAACAGCGTCGGCTCGTCCGGTTCGAGACCGCACTCACGTACCTCGACAGCCAGCTGACCCGGGTCGAAGCCGATCCCGATCTCGATGCGGTCGCCCGTCGGCGGTGGATGGTCGACGCGATGCTCGACGCCCACGTGTCACTCATGGAGGGCGGACACGCGACCGCCGTCCTCACCACCCAGGACGGACGGTCGTTCGTCGCGTCGACGTCGGTCGAGCCCAGCGTGATCGAGGCCGGTGTCGACATCATCGAGTCGGGTGGCGATCGCAGTGGGATCGCCGCGCACGACACGCTCGTGCTCGATCGCAACCCCGCCGACAGCGCACTGCTGATCCCCGTCGCGCCGCACCGCCGCAGCGAGTTCTCGGCCGGTTCGGTGGTCCTCCACGGGATGCCCCGCGACCGACTCCGTCTCGCCGATCCGCACCTTCACGCGCAGATCACCACGCACGGCCTCTGCCGCTCGGTCTGAGCGACTCGCCCGGCCAACTGCCCTGAGGTCGCAGCGGAGAGGCGCGCCCGATCAGCGGGCCGCTTCGACCTCGACGTCGGGTTCGGCCTCCGCGATGCCGTCGCGAGGTGTCGTCGTTCGGTTCCCCGCGACGCCGAGGTCGACGCCGACGGCTCCGATGAGGTGCTTGATGACCGGATCGGCCACATCGGTGCGGACGGCGAGGTCGATCGACATCGGCTCGATGTCGTGGATCACCCGGGAGGTCACACCCGCCACGTTGTACGTGTTGGCGAAGCTCTCGGGCATCACACAGGGCAGCCCGCTGATGGCGACCGTGGCATACGCCTCGCGGAACGCCTCGAACCGCATCGTGAGAGGTGTGGTGTTCTCGTCGTCGTGGAGGAGCGGATGGTGGTCGCCCCAGGCGACCGGTGTCCACGACAGCGGGATGCGCTCCCAGGTCGCGACCTCGGCGGACGACACGGGATCGAGCTCGGCCTCGACGTCGTCGACGGGCACGACCACGACCACACGATCTCGTCGAACCGCTCGGTGGGCGATCCCCGGTGGGAGTGCGCCGTCGAACGGCGGGCGGAGGAGCGCACACTCGACGTCGTGAGCGAACGCGAGGTGCTGGTCGCGGAGTGTGAGCCGACGGATCTCGAGGTCGATGTCGGCGAGCGAGCCCCGGACCGAGGTGAGCGCATCGACGGCCAACGAGTTCACGCCGTTCTCGGCGATGGCCAGACGGAGGATCCGCTTGGCCGGGTGGTCGTGCCAGCGGCTCTCGAAGGCTGCCGCTGCCGCCAGCAGGTCTTGTGCCGGACCGTAGAGCTCGCGTCCGAGTTCGGTGATGTCGACAGTGCGCGAGGTGCGATGGAGCAGTTCGGCACCGACCGTGCGCTCGAGTTTCTTGATCTGCTGCGACAGCCCCGACTGCCCGATGTGGAGGCGTTCGGCGGCGCGCGTGAAACTCCGCTCCTCGACGACAGCGACGAACGCCTGGACGTGGCGGAGATCGATCATGATTACTCTCGAACGTCGGAGTTCCAGTTCACCTGTTCAGCATGCCCGGTTTTGGAGATTCGAAACACGGACGGGCCGAACTTCACACTCTTGGGCGGTCGTTCTCTCGGGGGGCGTTCGTCTGCCACGATGTGTGGCCATGATCCGCCGTCAGTCCGTCACCCTGTCCGTCTGCGTCGTCGTGAGCGGCCTCCTCGCGACCGCGTGTGGCGGTGGAGTGGATCGCGACGGCACCCGCGATCTGTTTCTCGAGGAGCTCCAGGACGCCGGCTTCGACGCCGACGCGGACTGCGTCGACGACGTGCTCGATCGGTACAGCGACGACGAACTCGAGCAGGCCGACGACGACCCGTCGGGTGCGCTCGCCACGCAGATCGGCGGCGAACTGGTCGCGTGCGTCGACGTGGGTGGCTGAGTCGCGTCGACGTGAGGCTCAGAGCGGCACGTTGCCGTGCTTGCGGCGCGGAAGTTCTTCGCGCTTCGTCGCCAACATCCGCAGACCCGCCACCAGCTTCTTGCGGGTGTCGATCGGGTCGATGACGTCGTCGACGTAGCCCCGCTCGGCAGCGGCGTACGGGTTGGCGTACTTCTCGGTGTACTCGTCGACGAGTTCGGCTCGGCGAGCCGCCGGGTCGGCCGCCTGCTGCAGCTCGCGGCGGTAGACGATCTCGACCGCACCCTGGGGACCCATGACGGCGAGCTCGGCCGACGGCCACGCGAATGCGAGGTCGGAGCCGATCGACTTCGAGTCCATCACGACGTACGCACCGCCGTACGCCTTGCGCGTGATCACGCTGATGCGGGGCACGGTCGCCTCGCAGTAGGCGTAGAGCAGTTTGGCGCCGTGGCGGATGATCCCGCCGTACTCCTGGTCGACGCCGGGGAGGAATCCGGGCACGTCGACGAAGGTGATGAGTGGGACGTTGAACGAGTCGCAGGTGCGGACGAACCGCGCCGCCTTCTCGGCGGACTCGATGTCGAGCACACCCGCGAGCACCATCGGCTGGTTGCCGACGACGCCGACCGGACGACCGTCGATCCGTGCGAAGCCGCACACGATCGACTTGGCCCAGTGCGGGAAGTACTCGAAGAACTCGCCGCCGTCGACGCAGTGCTTGATGACCGACGTCATGTCGTACGGCAGGTTCGGTGAGTCGGGGAGGATCGTGGCGAGCTCGGGGCAGTCGCGTTCGGGGTCGTCGCCGAGGTCTTCGATCGGCGGCTCGTCGAGGTTGTTCGACGGGAGGAACGACAGCAGGTAGCGCACGTCGTCGAGGCATGCCGTCTCGTCGGCGGCGACGAACGTGGCGACACCCGACTTCGACGCGTGCGACATCGCGCCGCCGAGCTCCTCGAGCGTGACCTCCTCGCCGGTGACCGTCTTCACGACGTCGGGGCCGGTGATGAACATGTGGCTGGTCTCGCGGACCATGAAGATGAAGTCGGTCATCGCCGGGCTGTACACGGCGCCGCCAGCACACGGGCCGAGGATCACCGAGATCTGGGGGACCACACCCGATGCCTCGACGTTGCGGCGGAAGATGCCGCCGTAGCTCGCCAGGCTGACCACGCCCTCCTGGATGCGGGCGCCGGCGCCGTCGTTGAGCCCGACCACCGGCGCTCCGACCTTGGCGGCCATGTCCATCAACTTGTGGATCTTCTCGGCGAACACCTCGCCGAGCGCCCCACCGAACACGGTGAAGTCCTGGGAGAACACGAACACCTTGCGGCCGTCGACCGTGCCCCACCCGGTGATGACACCGTCGGTGTACGGACGGTCTTCGAGGCCCGCCGCCTGGGCCCGGTGACGGGCGAGGAGATCGAGCTCGTGGAACGACCCGTCGTCGAGGAAGTAGTCGATGCGCTCGCGGGCGAGCATCTTCCCCTTCTCGTACTGGCGCTCGACCGCCCGCTGCGACCCCGCGTTCAGCGCCTGCTCGCGCCGTTCGGCGAGGTCGTCGATCTTCGCTTGCATGTCGCTCACGGGCCGAAACCGTACCCGAGCACCCCGGATGGCTCCGAAGAGACGTCGACGGATCGGCGCGTTCGGGTCAGTCGTTGGGCGGCGTGCCTCGCACGCGGTCGATCACGCTGCGGGCGAGCGCTCGTGTCGCTTCGCCGAGTTCGGGGTCGAATCCGAATCGTTGGAGGACCACGTTCTGTTCGGCGAGGCACAGCACCTGGTAGGCCGCTGCACGAGCGGGAGCATCGCTGCGCCCGAGCAGCTCGAGCATCTCGTCCATCGACTCGCGGTAGTCGTTCGCGATGCCCGAGGCCACGACGTCATCGTCGGTGGCCGACATCAGCAGGATCCCGAACACGTCGTCGAGCTCGGCGTGGTCCCACACGTACGAGCTCGAGAAGTAGTGGTCGACGACCTCATCGATGCTGGGAGCCGTGCCGATCC
>JBCCTP010000445.1:0-4008 GCA_039198505.1 Actinomycetota bacterium
CCCGTTCGCTCGAGCCTGAGGGTCGTCGCAGACCGCGAGCGGTCCCTGCGCGGGCGCCAACGATCAGAACACGAACAGGCCGGCGGTGCCCGGACCGGTGTGAGCGCCCACGCTCGGACCGATCCGATACTCGATCACGTCCGCGACACCGGCGGCACCCCGGAGCCGTTCGAGGAGTCCGTCGGCGAGCGGGCGGCTCGATGCATCGGAGGTGCCGATCGCGATCCGTCGACCCACCGGAGACGACGCCGGCCAAGCGAGGGCGTCGTCGACCATGGAGACGACGGCCGCGTCCAGATCGTCGACCGTGGCGAGGACCATCAGGTCGCCGGCGGACATGGCGAGGATCGGGATCCCCTCCACGGCCGCCCCGCCCACGTCGACCCCCTCGGCGCGACCCGACCGCTCGACCAGCGCTGGGACACCGGCGACGAACGACGTGCGCAACGTTCGGCCCATGGTGACCGCCGCGTCGACGGCCTCGGAGATCGGCGCTCCCGAGGCGAGCGCGTCGGCCGCCGCCCACGCACAGCACGAGATCCCGAAGCTCGCCGTCCCGGAGTCGACGACGTGCACCGGGACCCCAACCCGTTCCGCCGCGAGGCGCGCCGAGTTGATCGTGCCCGACATCGCGCCGGCGACATGGACCGAGACGATGGCCGTCGCGCCGTCGGCGGCGAGCGCGTCGTACGTGTCGACGAACGCCGCCGGCGACGGCTGACTGGTGGTGACATGAGGCTGCGCTGCGTCGGCCCAGAACTCGTAGAAGTCGTCGACGTCGAGGTCGACGCCTTCGAGGTACTCGACACCGTCGACGGTGATCGGGAGGGGGACGACCGAGATGGAATGGCGCTCGGCGAGCTCCGGCGCCAACTGAGCGTTCGAGTCGACGACCACGGCGACCGTCATCGGGCCGGCCCCCGATCGGTCGGTGGCCCCACGGGCCCGGATGCCACGAACCGCTGGACGATCATCGCACTCGACAGCGCTGCGGACAGGGGCAGCAGTGCGCTCGGGGTCGGTCCCCAGGCGTTGGCGAGGTCGCGACGCCACCACACGACACCGCCGGCGATCCAGCAGATGCTGGAGACCGTCGTCGCGGTGAACGCCCGCTGCGTCCACCGGGGGACGGCGGCCGTGGCGCAGGCGACCGCGACGTCGATCGGGAAGTACGCGGGGAAGGTGGCGAGGCACTGCCCGACGCTCGTCGCCACGCCTTTGCCGCCGCGGAAGCCGCTCCAGACCGGGTAGCAGTGCCCGGCCACGGCGGCCGACCCTGCGAGGTGTGCCCCGGCGGCCGCACCCACCGAGCGCCCGAGCACGCTGGCCACCACACCCTTCGCGATGTCCCCGACGAGGACGGCGGCGCCGGCTCGCGCTCCGAGCACCTGCGCGGCGTTCGCGGCTCCGGGGTTCCCGGTTCCGGACGACCGGAGATCGGCACCGGACACCCGGGACGCGACGAGGTCGGCCGTCGGGAACGTGCCGACCACGTATCCCACGACCACGGCGGCAGCGATGTCACGACGGCGCCCGAACCGGCTCGGTGTTGAGCTCGCACCACGACGTCGGGGCATCGGCGGCACGGTATCCCCGAGACGGATCGTCGATCCGGAGAGGCTCGAAACGTCCGGGGAGCAACTGCGAAACCCGGCCGGTGGAAGGCCGGGGGCCGGGTGCTAGGTTGTCTCCGCTCTCAACGAGAAGCGGTCCTCGCCTCTCACCAGGCCCCCATCGTCTAGTGGCCTAGGACACCACCCTTTCAAGGTGGCGGCACGGGTTCGAATCCCGTTGGGGGTGCAGTGCGAAAGCACCACGTCACCGGTTCGCCGGCGGCGCGACATAGCCGGCTCGCCGGCGTGTGAATGGTCCCGTGGTGAAGTCAGGAGTTCACGCCGGCCTGTCAAGCCGGAGGTCGCGGGTTCAAATCCCGTCGGGACCGCGGAGCGACACGGGCGACCTCGAGGTCGCCGTGTCCTCACGGTCGAGTAGCTCAGTTGGCAGAGCGTCCGCCTGAAAAGCGGAAGGTCACCGGATCGACGCCGGTCTCGACCACTCCCCTGTCCGTCCGTTCGGACGGTGCCTTCGCTCCCGGATCGTCCCGGTCGACGCAGGGCGCTCCGAGCGACGACGACACGTCGTCCCAGCGGGCCGACGCTTCCTAAGGGGCCTCTCACCTCGACTCAGCTTCGACTCAGGTCGGTCCCGGATCGTCGATCGGGTCCCCCGCATCCGAACCAGGAGGCCGACCCATGCACCCATCCACCCATCACGCTCCGCTTCCCCCGCCGGAGCCACCGTCCGCCGATCGACGCACCGAGACTCCATCCGGTCCTCGACGGCCGACGCGATCGCGCGTCCGTCGCGCCGCCGCGATCGCGACCGGGTTCGCGGCGATCGGTGCGATCGCGGCCACCTCGTCGAATCCCGTGGCTGCGATCTTCGACGGCGACGACACGACCGTGTCCGACAACCCGTGGCAGGTGGCGCTGACGAGCGACGGAGAGCAGTTCTGCGGCGGATCACTCGTGAGTGATCGCATCGTGCTGACCGCGGCGCACTGCGTCGAAGGCGCCCCTGCGAACGACATCGTCGTCCGTGCCGGCGTCACCGACCTTCGGACCGAGGTCGGCCAGCGTCGGAACGTCGACTCCGTCGTCGAACGACCCGAGTGGTCCGAATCGCAGACCGGCGACCTCGCGATGCTCGTGCTCGAACGCCCCGTCGACGTCGGCGCGGACGTGGCCCCGATCGCACTCGCGACCCGCGCCGAGGCCGAGGCGGCGTCGACGGGTCGCGTGACCGGCTGGGGAGTGACGCGAGATGGCGACCTCCCCTCGGTGCTGCAGGGCGCCGAGGTTCCACTCGTCGACGACGCCGTCTGTCGCCCCGATCTCCAGCACGACGCCGAGCGCGAGCTCTGCGCCGGCGGCACGGGTACCGACACCTGCTCGGGCGACAGCGGCGGGCCGCTCACGGTCGCGACCGACCGCGGGCGGGCGCTCGCGGGCGTCACGAGCTGGGGCATCGAGTGCGGCGCGGACAGTCCGGGTGCCTACGCCGAGGTCGCCGCCTTCGCCGACTGGATCCGCGATCGCATCGACGATCCGGACGCCCCGGTGCCGCCCCGGCCCGACGACGGAGACGACACGACCGCCAGCCCCGACGCCGGCGACCAGGACGACGGGGAGTTCATCGAGCTGCCCGATGAATTCTGGGACCAGCGCACCCCGCAGGAGTGGGAGGAGATGCCCGACGACGAGTTCTTCGACCTCGTCGATCGCTGGCTCGCCGACGACGGGTCGACCGAGGACGATCCGGAGGCCGACGACGCGGTCGTCACGACCGACCCGACGACCGACCTGGAACCGCCGTTCGACACGAACGGCGACGGCCTCGTCCAGTGGTCGGAGCTGGCCGATCTGTTCGGCTGACTCGCTCGAGTTCCCCCGACGAGCGCCGTCGCCCCGATGCGGGACGGCGGCGCATCGTCGCGTCAGCGACCGGACGGGTCGACGACGCGTCCCGGCAGGTTGGCGTTGACCACTCCCCCGTCGACGGCGATCGTCTCACCGATCGTGTAGTCGCCGGAGCGTGCGGCCAGATACACGGCCGTGCCGCCGACGTCGAACGCGTCACCCACCCGCTGAGCGGGGATCCCGGCCGACGTGGCCTCCTCCGCGTCGCGGGCGGCCTTGTTCATCTCGCTCGGGAAGGCGCCCGGCCCGATGCCCGACACGTAGACGTGGTCGGCGACCAGTCGGGCCGCCATCCGACGTGTGAGATGGATCATGGCGGCTTTCGACGCCTGGTACGAGTAGGTCTCCCACGGGTTGATCCGCATGCCGTCGATCGACGCGATGTTGATCACCTTGGCCGGGCGCTCGGCGCTCGCCGCTGACGTGAGCAACGGGTGCAGCTTCTGGGTGAGGAAGAACGGAGCCTTCACGTTGAGGTCCATCACCTTGTCCCACCCCGACTCGGGGAAGTCGAGGTACTCGGCACCCC
>JBCCTP010000446.1:0-3980 GCA_039198505.1 Actinomycetota bacterium
GCCCTACTCCGACGACCTCGCTCGTTTCCCCGCGTATCTCCAGCAGCTCGACATGGAGTCGAACGGCAAGTCGGTCGACGTGTCCGGCGAGAGCGTCGGCCATGACACGGGACCGATCATCTGGGGGGAGCCGGGGACCAATGGTCAACACGCCTTCTACCAACTGCTCCACCAGGGCACCCGGATCGTTCCCGCCGACCTCATCGGCTTCGCGCGGCCCGAGCATCCGTACGCGGTCCACCACGACCTGCTCATGTCGAACCTGATCGCCCAGTCCGAGGCGCTGGCCTTCGGTCGTGACAACCCCGACGAACCACACCGCCGGTTCGCCGGCAACCGCCCGACCACGGTGATCCTCGCGGAGCGGCTCACGCCGTCGGTGCTCGGGCAGCTGATCGCGCTGTACGAGCACATCGTGCACGTGCAGGGCACGATCTTCGGGGTGAACAGCTACGACCAGTGGGGCGTCGAACTGGGCAAGGAACTCGCCAACCGGATCACGCCGGAACTCACGGGTGACCCCGACCCGACGCTGCACGACAGCTCGACCAACTCGCTGATCGACTGGTACCGGGCTCACCGGGCCTGACGGATTCGTCGAGCATGGACACGACCGACTCGCTGGTGGTCATCGCCGCGCTCGCCGCCACGTGGGCCATGACCGGCGTGATCTGGGTGATCCAGCTCGTGCACTATCCGGTCTTCGACATGGTCGATCGAGGTGACGACGGATCGACGTGGATCGAGTTCGGGAACCGGCATCGCACCACGATCTCGATCGTGGTCGGCCCGTTCATGCTCGCCGAGGGCGTGACCGGGCTGTGGCTGATCGCCGATCCGCCCGACGGCGTGTCGCGGATCGTCACCCTGATGGCCGGCGTACTGATGGCCGTGGCCTACGGGACGACCGCGTTCGTGTCGGTCCCGCTCCACGAGCGACTGACGAACGAGTTCGACATCGACGCTCACCGCCGCCTCGTGTCGACCAACTGGATCCGTACGGCAGCGTGGACGACTCGTGCAGCGCTGCTCGTGGGCATCGCGTACGCCGCAGCCACGTCCACCTCCTGAGCGGCTCTCTCGTTCCCCGAGGACCTCGGTGCCCGACGTTCGGGTGGGAGCGGTGTGCCGTGCGAGACTGCGGCGATGGGGGAGACCGTGGAGTCGGGGGTCGCGGACGTCGTCGGATTCGACGTCGCGCTGGTCGAGTCGTGGATGACCGAGAACACCCGGGTCGTGCCGCCGTGCACCTGGCGACGCCTCGAGGGCGGTCACTCGAACCTCACCTACGCACTCGTCGACTCGAACGGGGAGGGCTTCGTCATCCGTCGGCCACCCCAGGGCGAGTTGCTCCCGAAGGCGCACGACATGTTCCGCGAGTGGCGCATCATCGAGGCGCTGCATCCCGCCGGGATCCCCGTCGCGGAGCCCATCGGGTACTGCGACGACCGCGACGTCTGCGATCGCCACTTCTACGTCATGGGGCACGTCGGCGGAGAGGCGATGTACGCCGCATCGCAGGTGGCGCCGCGTCTGTCGGTCGAGGCTCGCGGGCGCGTCGGCCGGTCGTTCATGACGACCCTGGCGGCGCTCCACTCCGTCGATCCGGCGGCCGTCGGACTCGATGACCTCGGCCGCCACGACGGCTACGTCGCCCGTCAGATCCGGACCTGGTACGGCTCGTGGACCGCGTCGGCCGAGGCGGCGGAGTACGACGACGACCGGCTCCACGCCCTCCACGACCGGCTGGTCGCCGACCTCCCCGAGCAGGGGCCCGCCCGGGTCGTCCATGGCGACTTCGGTGTCCACAACGTGATGTTCGACGACGACGGCGGGGTGACGGCCGTCCTCGACTGGGAGATCGGGACGCTCGGCGACCCGCTGGCCGACGCGGCGTACGCCCTCAACGCGTGGATCGACCCGGGTGATTCGGCCGGCACGTCGGAGTCGCCGACCACGCTCGACGGGTTCGAGCGCAGCGATGCCCTGATCGGTCATTACGCCGAGGCGACCGGGGCCGACTTGTCACGTCTCGGGTACTACCGGGCCTACAACTGGTTCAAGACGGCCTGCATCATCCACGGGGTCTATGCCCGGTACCGGCTCGGCATGAAGTCGACCGACGGCGTCGACATGGACGGCCTGTTCCAGCGCATCCTCACCAGCATCGACCTGGCTGAGCGGTACCTCGACTGACGGCTCCCTCGTCGTCCGCTCCGCTTCCTCCTCGCGACGCGTGCGACTCGTCGCTGGCGCTTCCCTCGCCGCCGTGCCGAACCGTGCTGTCCGCATCTGCCCGTGCCAGATCCGGACAGTGTCCGCTCCTGCTCAGGTCGAAAGCGGTGGCCCGTCCCGCTCAGGAGAGTTGGGTGACGATGTGGTCGACGGTGGCGGTGAGGGCCTCGACGTCGGCCGGGTCGATCGCCGGGAACATGCCGATCCGGAGTTGGTTGCGGCCCAGCTTGCGGTACGCGTCGGTGTCGAGCACGCCGTTGGCCCGCAGCGCCGCGCACACGTCGTCGGCCGAGATCGACTCGTCGAGATCGATCGTGCCGACGACCGACGAACGCTTGGCAGGGTCGGCCACGAACGGGCTCGCCCAGTCGCGCTCCTCGGCCCATCCGTAGAGCGTGGCGGCGGACCGGTCGGACCGCCCGGCGGCGAACTCGAGACCGCCGTTCGCCAGCATCCAGTCGACCTGGGCGTCGAGCATCACGAACGTGGTGATCGACGGCGTGTTGTACGTCTGGTCCTTGCGGGAGTTGTCGAGCGCGGTCCCGAGGTCGAGCGACGCCGGGCACCACCGCCCCGACGCCGAGAGGCTCTCGATCCGCTCGACTCCGGCAGGGGAGCAGGCGGCGAGCCACAAGCCGCCCTCGGACGCGAAGCACTTCTGCGGCGCGAAGTAGTAGACGTCGACCTCGGTCGGGTCCCACCGCAGACCGCCGGCTGCTGACGTGGCGTCGACGGCCACGATCGCGTCGCCGATGCCCTCCGGACGGCGGAGCTGCATCGCCACGCCGGTCGACGTCTCGTTGTGGGTGAGTGCGTAGAGATCGGCGCCGTCGACGGCCACCACGTCGGGATGGTCCCCGACCTCGCTCTCCACCGTGGTCGGGTCACCCAGGTGCGGCGCCGCTGCGGAGGCGGTCGCGAACTTCGAGGAGAACTCACCGAACACCGCGTGGTGCGACTGCTCGGTGACGAGACCGAACGTGGCGACGTCCCAGAACACGGTGCTTCCGCCGTTGCCGAGCACGATCTCCCAGCCGTCGGGCAGCGAGAACAGCTCGGTCAGCTTCGACCGGACGCCGCCGACCAGGTTCTTCACGGGCGTCTTGCGGTGCGAGGTTCCGAGCAGGCGTTCGCCGGCGGCCACGACCGCGTCGACCTGCTCGGAGCGGACCTTCGACGGACCGCTGCAGAATCGGCCGTCGGCCGGCAGCAGATCGGCGGGAACCTGAAGGGACGTCGGGTCGGCGCTCACGACGCCACAGCATGTCGGATCTCCGGCCGCACGCCACGCTGCCTTCGCACCGAGGGGCCGGTGGCCACCCCGATGGCACTCGCTCCGAGCGTTCTCATGTGGAGTCTGCGCAGCAGGTGCGCACGAACTCGACGAGAACGGAGGGGCGTCGCGTTCCCGTCCGGCCGGTACTCTCGCCCGCGTGACCAGCGAGAACCGCGCCTCCGCCCGACTGTCGTCGATCCAGCCGTCCGCCACGCTGGCGGTCGACTCGAAGGCGAAGGCCATGAAGGCAGCGGGCGAGAACGTGATCGGGTTCGGTGCCGGCGAACCCGACTTCCCGACGCCGGCCCACATCGTCGAGGCTGCGCAGGCGGCGTGCGCCGACCCGAAGAACCACCGCTACTCGCCGGCGGGCGGACTTCCCGAGCTCAAAGAGGCGCTCGTCGCCAAGACGATGCGCGACTCGGGATACGAGTGTGACGCGTCGCAGATCCTCGTCACCAACGGCGGC
>JBCCTP010000447.1:0-3978 GCA_039198505.1 Actinomycetota bacterium
GCTGAGACGGCGGTGCACGAGCACCTCCTGGCCGAGGGCCACGCCTTCAACCAGACGCTGGCCGGTGCTCAGGACGCGATGCAGCGATTCCTCGCCCTCGGAGGCCAGACCCCCGAGGGCGAACGCCGACTCGGCGACCTCGCCGGCGAACTCTCCGAATAGCGACAGTCTGGGTCAGGCACACACTGTCGCTATGCCAGCGACACGGGCATCGCGGCCTGGGACCGGACCTGTGCGTAGAAATCGTTGCCCTTGTCGTCGACGACGATGAACGCGGGGAAGTTCTCGACCTCGATCTTCCAGATCGCCTCCATGCCGAGCTCGGGGTACTCGAGCACCTCGACGTTCGTGATGTTGTCGAGAGCGAGCCGCGCCGCCGGCCCGCCGATCGAGCCGAGGTAGAACCCGCCGTTGGTGTTGCACGAGTCGGTGACCTGCTGGCTGCGGTTGCCCTTTGCCAGCATCACCATCGAGCCGCCCTGGGCCTGGAACGACGCGACGTACGAGTCCATGCGGCCCGCGGTGGTGGGCCCGAACGATCCCGACGCATAGCCCTCGGGCGTCTTGGCCGGACCCGCGTAGTACACCGCATGGTCCTTCCAGTACTGCGGCATCTCCTCCCCGGCATCGAGGCGCTCTTGGATCTTGGCGTGCGCGATGTCGCGGGCGACGATCATCGGTCCGGACAGCATCACCTGCGTGGTGACCGGCAGGCTCGACATGGTGGCGAGGATCTCGCTCATCGGCTGGTTGAGGTCGATGTGGACCGGCTCGGCGTCGAGCAGATCGGCGGCCTCGATCTCCGGGAGGAAGCGGGCGGGATCGGTCTCGAGCTGCTCGAGGAACAGGCCCTCGGCCGTGATCCTCCCGAGCATCTGGCGGTCGGCCGAACACGACACCGCCATGCCGACCGGGCACGACGCACCGTGGCGGGGGAGACGGATGATCCGCACGTCGTGGCAGAAGTACTTGCCGCCGAACTGGGCACCGACGCCGGTGGCCTGCGCGAGTTCGAGGACCTTGGCCTCCATCTGGAGGTCGCGGAAACCGTGGCCGAGCTCGGAACCTTCGGTCGGCAGCGAGTCGAGGTACCGGGCGGTCGCGAGCTTCGCCGTCTCGACCGCGAACTCGGCCGAGGTGCCACCGATGACGATGCCGAGGTGGTAGGGCGGGCACGCGGACGTGCCGATCGACTGGATCTTGTCGAAGATCCACGGCAGCAACGTCGCCTCGTTGAGAAGCGCCTTGGTCTCCTGGAAGAGAAACGACTTGTTGGCCGAGCCGCCGCCCTTCGCCATGAAGAGGAACTTGTAGGCGTCGCCGTCGATCGCCTGCACCTTGATCTCGGCGGGGAGGTTCGTGCCGGTGTTCTTCTCGGTGTACATGTCGAGCGGCGCCATCTGCGAGTAGCGCAGGTTCGACGTGTGGTACGTGTCGGCGATGCCTTGAGCGATCTGGGCCTCGTCGCCGCCTCCGGTGAACACGTACTGGCCGCGCTTCGCCTTCACGATCGCCGTACCCGTGTCCTTGCACATCGGCAGCACGCCGCCTGCCGCGATCGACGCGTTCTTCAGCAGGTCGAGCGCGACGAAGCGGTCGTTGTCGGACGCCTCGGGGTCGTCGAGGATGTTCCGCAACTGCTGGAGGTGACCGGACCGGAGATAGTGGGCGATGTCGCGCATCGCCTCGGCCGTGAGCCGACGGATCGCCCCGGGCTCGACCTTCAGGAACGTGCCCTCCGGTGTCTCGAACGTCGACACGCCCTCGGTCGACACGAGCCGGTACTCGGTGTCGTCGGGTCCGAGCGGGAGCAACTCGGTGAACTCGATGTCTGGCGCCGAACCGTTCTCAGTCACGCGATCGAGCCTACGCAGCGACCGACAGACCGGGTCAGGCGACAGTGTGGGTCAGGCACACAGTGTCGCCTCACCTCGCCCAGACGACGTCGACCCGATCGTCGAACACCTCGAGCAGGTACCTCCCGATCGTCTCGTCGTCGGTCGGCTCGATGATCGACTCGCCGTCGCGTTTCATCACGTGGCACTCGAGACCGTTCTCGACGCACGACGCAAGCGCAGTGTCTTCGCACAGTCCGCGAAGCGCCTCTCGGGCGATTCCGTCGAGCTCTGCGACGGCGGCCGAGTCGAGCCCCCGGCGTCTTCCCTGGTCGATGAGCACGGTCAGATCCGCCTCGATGACGGGAACGTTCGAGTCACACGATGTGCCGTTGGTGTGTTCTTCATTGCTCGATGCTGGTGACTGGATCGACGTGGTGACGTCGGCAACAGGTTCGTCTGCCGAGCAGGCGCCCGCCGCCACTGCGAGCCCGAGAACCGGAGCGAGCAGAGGGCGGAGCGTCGACGACACTGTGTGCCTGACCCACACTGTCGCTACGCGACGATGAGGGCGACGGCGGCGAAGTGGAAGGCGGCGGCGACGGTCACGAAGCCGTGCCAGATCTCGTGGTATCCGAACCGCATCGGCCACGGGTCGGGGCGGCGGAGGACGAGGATCGGGAGGCCGATCGTGTACAGCACGCCGCCGGCGACGACGAAGAACAGCTGCCAGTTGGTCAGGTACTGCACCAGGGCCGGGGCCGTGACGACGGCTGCCCAGCCCATCAGCGGATACAGGGCGTACGTGAAGCGGTGCAGTCGTCCGTAGGCGAAGACCTTCATCACGACGCCGAACACGGCAGCTCCGCCCACCACCGAGAGGAGGGGGATCGCCCACCCCATCGGCAGGCTGACCACGGCGATCGGAACGTAGCTCCCGGCGATCAACAGGTAGATGCCGGCGTGGTCGAGACGTTGCATCCGCTTGCGGGCGGTCTCGGAGCGGGCGAGGCGGTGATACGCCGCCGACGTGCCGAACATGATCACCAACGTGGCGCCGTAGATGGCAGCCGACGTTCGTGCGGCGGCCGTGTCGGCGACCATCACGAGCGCCGTCGCGGCCGGCAGCGCCACGAAGAACGCGGCCGAGTGGATCCACCCGCGCCACACCGGGCGCTCGGTCGTGTCGGCGCTACTGACCACGCCCGATCACCGTACGAAACCACATGGTCACGAGGTCCACGTCTTCATGATCGTCAAGAACTGTTCAGCTCTTGACCAGATACACGAAATCGTCGGGAATCGCGGTGTTGTCGGGGGTGATCATCTCGCCGTCCCGAAACACCGAGTCGAGGAACGCGATCGCGAGGGTGTTGGTGATCTCCTTGACCCGCTCGATCGGCATGTCATCGGGCGAGCACCCCTCCGCCGCCAAAGCCTCGACGACCTGGGCGACCAGTTCCGTCGGTGGTGGGTCATTGGTGGGCAGCGCCTCGAGGTAGTCGCACGCATCGGTGAACGACTGATGCTCGGCGGCGACGAGTTCGGCGCGGTAGTGGGGGACGCTCTGGGTGACCTCCCACGCCCGCGTGACGTTGGGGTCGACCGGGGTCGTGACGTCGTCGCTGCCGACCATGACCAGCGCGGGAATCTCGATCGACGCCAGTCGCTCGTCGGTCAGCCGGGTGTTGTCGGGTCCGCCGCTGCCGACCGCCGGCGCGAGCGGGATGATCGCGTCGATGCGATCGTCGGCGGGAACCGTGCCGAACTCGGTGTCGACCCCCGACACCGCGGCGTACGTGGTGTAGCCGCCTGCAGAGTGACCGGTGACGGCCACGCGGTCGGCATCGACGAGCCCGGCGTACACGCCGGCGGTCGGGTGCGACGCGTCGCTGAGCGCCGTGATGAGCAGTTGGACGTCGAGCGGCCGGTCGATCGAGACCTGGTTCCCGTCGATCTCCGCCCCGGTCACCCGCTCGATCGCGGTGTTGCCGAGGTGTTCGGCGGCCACCACCACGTGCCCGTGGCTGGCGATGGTCTCGGTGTAGTCGGAGTGCACGTAGCGGACGGCGCCGGATCCGTGGGAGTAGACGACGAGTGGGAACGGACCGTCGTCCGACGCCGCACCGGCGTCCGCGCTGAA
>JBCCTP010000448.1:0-3963 GCA_039198505.1 Actinomycetota bacterium
GACGATCCGGTGGTCCTCCTCGACGATCCGATCGAGCACGTCCGACGTCTCACGTTGAACCGCCCCCACAAGCGCAACGCGCTGTCACATCGCTTGCGGACCGAGTTGTTCGAGGCGCTGCGGAGCGCCGATCGTGATCCCGACGTCCGTGTCGTGATCATCCGTGGCGCGGGGCCGTGCTTCTCCGCCGGCTACGACCTGGCACAGGATCCGTCCGAACGTCCGCCGTGGACGATCAGCCCGGCCGACGGCGGATGGGCCCGTCACGTTCTCGCCGGGTGGTTCGAGATGATGGACCTGTCGATCCCGCTGATCGCCCAGGTCCACGGGTACTGCCTCGCCGGAGGGACCGAACTGGCAACGGCCTGCGATCTCGTCTACGTGGCCGAGGACGCGCAGGTCGGGTATCCGCCGGTCCGATCGATGTCGAGCCCCGATATGGGATGGCACGTCTGGCTGATGGGCATGCGCAAGGCGATGGAGGCGATGCTGACCGGCGATTCGATGACCGGCACCGAAGCGGTCGAGGCCGGCTTCGCCAACCGGGCGTTCCCGGTCGACGACCTCGATGCCGAGGTGCTCGCCGTCGCCGAGCGGGTCGCCAAGGTCCCCGCCGATCTCCAGGCGCTCAACAAGCGGGTCGTCCATCGCGCCATGGAGGCGATGGGCATGCGCAACGGCATGCGGGCCACGGCCGACATCAACGCCATCGGCTTCCACCAGCCGAGTTCCATCGAGTACCACCGCCGCTTCGCCGAGGGCGTCACGACGGCCCTGAGCGCCCGCGACGAGACCTTCGGCGACTACCGCACGGGTTCGGGCGACGACGGCTGACCCGGGGCTCAGCCCGGGGAGAAGTCGAAGATCCGGAACGAGTCTTCCGCGTTGATCTCGACCTCGAAGGTGAAGGTGCCCGCGTTCGCGACCTGTGCGGTGCAGCTGTAGCGGCTACCGACCTCGGTGTCGAGCGGCTCTTCGCATTCGGCCTCGGTGACGTCGCCGTCGACGAGATCCTCGACCTGACCGTCTTCGTTGAGGAAGTCCTCGGTCTGGTCGCGGAAGTCGGTGGTCGACGTGGTGCAGGCGGCGAGCACGGCCACGCCGGCCAGGGGGAGTGCGAGCCGGAGACGACGCATGGCGGGCACGGTACCCCGATCGGTGGCGGAGGCGGCAGCGAGCGAGGATCGGGTCACGACGTGACCGGGACGGCGACGGTCGCAGGCGCACGAGCGGCCCGCACCCGGTCCCAGATCACCGCCGCGAGCGCGGCCCACACGAAGGCGAAGCCGACGATTCGATCGAGCGGCATCGGCTCGTCGTACAGCAACCACCCGAGCCCGAAGTTGATCACGGGGACGATGAGGTTGAGCGGACCGAGGAGCGTGAACGGGATCGACGCGGCGGCCGAGGCGAAGAGCAGGAGCGGAACCGCCGTGATCACACCGGTGCCGAGGACGAACACCCACTCCCTCGCCGACGCGGTCGCGATCACGCCGCCGTCGCGGTCGCCGAGGAGGGCGATCGTGGCGAGGGCCGGGGCGACGAGGACCAGCGTCTCGCCGGCCAGGCTCTCGACCGCCGGCAGTCCGACGCGGCGCTTGGCGAGCCCGTACAGGCTCCACGTCGCCGCCAACACGAGAGCGATCCAGGGCGGTCGCCCGTACGAGATCGTCAGCACCACGACGGCGACGGCGGCCAACCCGAACGCCAGGCGCTGCGCCGCGGTCGGCACCTCGCCGAGGACGAGGACCCCGATCGCCATGGTGGCGAGCGGTGCCATGAAGTAGCCGAGCGCCGTCTCGATCACCCGATCGTTGACGACGGCCCACACGTAGCTCCCCCAGTTGACCGTGAGGAGAAGAGCCGACACGACGAGCAGCGCGAAGGTGGCGGGACGAGCCGCCGATCGGCGCAGATCGGTCCACGACCGTCGGACCGAGACGACCACGGCCATCACGACCGCCGCACACGCCATCCTCCACAGGATGAGCTCCGCGGCATCGAAGCGCTCGAGCTGCTTCCAGTAGATCGTGAGCAGCCCCCACAGCAGATATGCGACGACCGCCACGGCCACGGCGTCACGATAGGTGTGAGGTGCCGACCGACGCGCCCGGGATTCGCGCCGTCGCGTCGCCCTAGCCTCCACTCGATGGACGTGATCATCGCCGACGACGCCGCAGCACAGGCCGGAGCGTGGGCGGCCGAGTGGTTGGCCGAGGCCGCCGGGCAGGACGGCGCCGAGGGGGAAGCGACCATCGCCGTGAGCGGCGGGAGCACGGCCCCGGCGTTCCTCGCCGCCGTTCCGGGCTCCGTGTGGCGGCACACCGCCGTCTGGCAGGTCGACGAGCGGGTCGCCCCCGATGGCGACGACGACCGCAATGCCGAGCAGCTCATCGACGTGCCCGCGGTGCGGTTCACGCCGATGCCGGTCACCGCCGACGACCTGGTCGCAGCAGCGGCCCGTCATGCTCGGTCGTTTCCCGAGCGGTTCGACCTCGTGCACCTCGGTGTCGGCGACGACGGGCACACGGCGTCCTGGCCGCCGGAACCGCATCCCGACCACGCCGTCGTGTTCACGACCGAGCCGGTCGCCGTGATCGGCGAGTTCAACGGACGCCGCCGAATGACGCTGGGCCCCGGTCCGATCGACGGCGCTCGCGCCCGCCTCGTGCTCGTCACCGGCGCCGCGAAGGCCGACATCGTCCGCCGCTGGCTCGTCGACGGTGACCGCTCGCTCCCGATCACAGGGATCACCGCCGAGTCGACCTTCGTGTTCCTCGATCCCGACGCGGCCTCGGGCCTGAACGACCTGTCCGACGTCGATCCAGCAGGCCCCTCGGCCGAGGCGTAGCGTCGACGCTCGATGACCACCTCGACCGAGCTCTCCGCCCTCGCCGACCTCCCCGACCCCGGCCATCTCCGCGACCTCTTCGCCACCGACCCCGGGCGAGCAGGTCGCTACGTCACCACCGCAGGCGACCTTCGGATCGACTGGTCGAAGAACCGCATCGACGACCCCACACTCGACGCGCTGATCGCACTCGCCGAGACGGCGGGGGTCGAGGCCCGGCGCGACCAGATGTTCGCCGGCGAGCACATCAACTCGACCGAGGACCGGGCGGTCGGACACGTCGCACTGCGCATGCCTCGCGGATCGACGTTCGAGATCGACGGACGCGATGTCGTGCCGGACGTCCACGAGGTGCTCGACGCGATGTCGACGTTCGCCGATCGCGTCCGGGCCGACGACCGCATCCGGCACGTGGTGAACATCGGGATCGGGGGCTCCGATCTCGGCCCAGCCATGGCGTACCAGGCCCTGCGACCGTTCCGCCACGAGCGCATCAGGTGCTCGTTCGTGTCGAACGTCGACGGCGCCGACGTCGTCTCGGTCCTCGACGGGTCCGATCCGGCCGAGACGCTCTTCGTGGTGGCCTCGAAGACGTTCGGCACCATCGAGACGTTGACGAACGCTCGGACCGCCCGGGCGTGGTTGGTCGACGCGTTGGGCGAGGGCGCGGTGGCCGACCACTTCGTCGCCGTGTCGACCAACGCGGAGCGGGTCGCCGAGTTCGGGATCGACATCGCCAACATGTTCGGTTTCTGGGACTGGGTCGGCGGGCGGTACTCCGTCGACTCCGCGATCGGGCTGTCGCTCATGATCGCCGTCGGACCCGATGCGTTCCGGCGGTTCCTCGACGGATTCCACGTCATCGACGAGCACTTCCGAACGTCACCGCTGCGTGAGAACGCACCGGTGCTGATGGCACTCCTCGGCGTCTGGTACGCCAACGGGCGCGGCTGGTCGACCAAGGCGGTGCTGCCCTACTCCGACGACCTCGCTCGTTTCCCCGCGTATCTCCAGCAGCTCGACATGGAGTCGAACGGCAAGTCGGTCGACGTGTCCGGCGAGAGCGTCGGCCATGACACGGGACCGATCATCTGGGGGGAGCCGGGGACCAA
>JBCCTP010000449.1:0-3941 GCA_039198505.1 Actinomycetota bacterium
GATCACGATGACGGCGACGAGCACCAGGAGCGCGTAGCGGCCGACGCGGCGGGCTCCGCGCGGTCGATCCCAGGATCGGTTCGACCCGACGGAGCGATCGCTCGACTCCGACTCGATGGGACCGTCCGACGACCCGACGGCGCCCGAGACACCGGCCGAACTCGTGACCACGACCGTGGTCACGAGTTCGCCCCGCGCAACGTCGAGCGGCGTCCGAGACCGCGCACCTGGATCGCCGACAGCACGAGCAGGACGACGAACAGCAGCACCGCACCGGTGGCGCGCAGACCCGCATCGTCCTTGAGGAGCGTGTCGCCGTACACGAGGTAGGCGAGCGTCGTCGTCGAGTCACCGGGCGCGGGCCCGCCGTCGGTCAGGAGGTCGACCTCACCGAACGTCTGGAACGCACGCGCCGTCAACACCACGACGACGAAGACGAGTGTCGGACCGAGCATCGGCACCGTGATCCTCCAGAACCGCATCGTTCCGGACGCCCCGTCGACGGCCGCAGCCTCGTGCAACTCGTCGGGGATCGACTGCAGCGACGCCGATACGAGCACGAACGTGAACCCGAGACCGGCCCACACGCTGGACAGCGCGACTGCGATCAGGGCCGTGCCCGAGTCATTGAGCCACCCCGGGTTCTTCACCGAGGGGAAGAGCGCCTCGAACCATCCGGCGTTGGCCAGGGTGCCGACCGATGGCTGGAGGAGAAACAGCCACATCAGGCTTGCGACCGCGACCGAGGTGGCGATCGTGGACGCGAACACGGTGCGGAAGATCGCCATCCCGCGGAGGTACTTGTCGGCGAGCACGGCCAGCCCGACCCCGAGGACCAGGCCGAGCGGCACGGAGATGAGCGCGAACTGCGCGGTGACGCGGAGAGCCTCCTGGAACTCACTCGAGCGGAACACGTCGGCGTACTGATCCCAGCCCGTGTCGATGCACCGGTCGCCGCGGGCGTTGCAACGCTGGCGGCCGAGGTCGACCGCCCGGATGAGCGGGTACACGACGAACGCCCCCAGGAGCAGGGCGGAGGGCGCGAGCATCGCGGCCGCGAGCCCCGTGTCTCGCCAACGTCGACCGCTCCGTGGCGCGCCCGGCGCCGCCTCCGACATCGCCCGGATCGTACGTCAGGGCCGCCAGCCGGCCCGGTGACGAGAGGGTGAACTGTCCGCCTCCGCCCGGGCCAGATCCGGACACTGTCCCCATCCGCCCGGGCCAGATCCGGACACTGTCCGCTCTTACCCAGGCCGGGATCGGTCAGCCGACCAACTGATCGAGCGCCGTGTCCCGCGCCCGCCGGAACCGTGCGTCGTCGACGAGTCGGGTGCGCGCACGCCGTGCGGACCGACGCACCGTCGCCGGCTCGACACCGAAGTGGACGGCGAGGTCGACGACGTCGCCGGCGCTGAGATCGACGGCGAGCATCATCGCCAACTGACGCCGTGCATGCATCGACGACCGCTCGCGACTCGGGCCGCTCCCCGGAAGGTGCCGCCCGACGGCCGCCGTCGCTGCTTGCAGCACATCGTCGAATCCGATGGCCACACGATGCCCGTTCGGGACATCGCTCAGGAGGTCGTCGAGGACCGGACGACGAACCACGTCCTCGTACCGGCGCTGATCGATCGCGCCTGCCAGACGCCCGGTCGACAACCAGGACGGTCGGGGTCGCCGACCGACGTAGACGCCGAGGCTCGACCACGGGTAGTCGACGACACCGGTCTCACCGACGACGTCGATCGGGTTCCGGTGGACGTATCGGCAGACGACCGCGAAGTCTCGGTTCGTCACCGGTCGCGACCAGTAGCGCCGCTCGAACAGCGGCCCGGTCCGTTTCGTCCGCCAGTTGAAGTACTCGGCGTATCGCCCTTGGAGCTCGCGCATCGCGTCGGGGAGGCACTGGTCGGGAGCGCGGAGGACGAGATGAACGTGGTTCGTCATCCAGGCGTAGGCGTTGACCTCGAGGTCGAAGGCGGTGACGACCTCGTCGAGTCGCCTTTCCCAGGCGCGCCGATCACGAACGCTGCCGAAGATGTCTTGTCGATCCGCTCCACGGTTCGAGACGTGGAACCACTCGGAGGTCTGGAGGTCGCGTTTCGTCGTCATGTCACCCCCTCCGTGCGTCGCGAGACGGCCCGAGCGGAAGCGGATCGACGAACTCCTGAGGTACCCACCTCCGTTCCCGGCGAGAACGGGCAGCTGACCGGGCGACGTGTTCGCCTCCGTCCCGAGCGGAAACGGACAGCTGGGACGGCGTGATCGCCGACACCTACGGTGCACCGGGCCGTCCGGCCGGACGGCCGTCACCGATGGGAGGACCCATGAACACGATCACTCGAACCACCGTCCGTCGCGCCGTCTCGGCGTGCGCACTGATCGGTCTCGGCGCCGTCGCTGTCCCGACTCTGACGACGCTCGCCGACGACGTGCCCGGTGCATCCACCCGCGACCTGGTCGACGCGGGGGACGCATCGCTCTTCGTCCCGGTCGCCCCGTACCGGGCGCTCGACACGCGAGACGCGGGGAAGATGAACGTCGACGGGATCGCGCGGGATGCCTCCGATCCGTCGGTGCTGGAGTTCTTCGCCGACCTCGAGATCGGCAGCTCGGACGTCGCCATCCCGGCCGAGGCGATTGCCGTCTCGTTCAACGTGACCATCACACAGACCGAGGGCACGGGATTCCTCCAGATCACGGCCAACAACGCCTCGACCAGTACGTCCGCCATCAACTGGAACGCCGACGGCCAGCAGAACGCGAACGCCGGGGTCACGCTCCTGGGAGCAGCCGGGCTCGGTGGCGGCGGCAACGGCACCGACACCGTCCAGGTTGCGATCGGGGGCGAATCCGGCGCCCGGACCCACGTCATCATCGACATCACCGGCTACTACGTCGCCGCCCCGTGACCGACCAACCGACACGGTGAGGTGTCCCGATCCGGCCCGGGCGGATCCGGACAGCTCGACCGGTGAGGTGTCCGGATCTGGCACGGGCGGAAGCGGACAGCTGGCACACAGCTCCGCCGAACGATCCGACGACCCGCCGGTAGTCTTGACACACGGGTCTCAGGGCAGCGTCTCCACCTGCCGATGAGACGTCAAGACGACCACAGTCAGGGGAAGAAGCAATGTTCGAACGCTTCACCGACCGAGCACGGCGGGTCGTCGTGCTCGCCCAGGAGGAGGCGCGCCTCCTCAACCACAGCTACATCGGCACCGAGCACATCCTCCTCGGGCTGATCCACGAGGGCGAAGGAGTCGCCGCGAAGGCGCTCGAATCGCTCGGGATCAGCCTCGAAGCGGTGCGCAGTCAGGTCGAGGAGATCATCGGCACGGGCGGCTCGTCGCCGTCGGGCCACATCCCCTTCACCCCGCGTGCCAAGAAGGTGCTCGAGCTGTCGCTGCGCGAAGCGCTCCAGCTCGGCCACAACTACATAGGCACCGAGCACATCCTGCTCGGGCTGATCCGCGAGGGGTGAGGGCGTCGCCGCCCAGGTCCTCGTGAAGCTCGGCGCCGACCTCAGCCGGGTCCGCCAGCAGGTCATCCAGCTCCTCTCCGGCTACCAAGGGCCCTCCGGCTCGGGCAGCGGTCAGGGCTCGGGCGGCAGCCGCCAAGAGGCCACCGCCGGCGTCGGACCGGGCTCGAAGGAAGAGGAGAAGGGCTCGTCCCAGATCCTCGACCAGTTCGGCCGCAACCTCACGCAGGCGGCCCGCGAGGGTCAGCTCGACCCGGTCATCGGCCGCAGCCGTGAGCTCGAGCGGGTCATGCAGATCCTTTCGCGCCGCACCAAGAACAACCCGGTGCTCATCGGCGAGCCGGGCGTCGGCAAGACGGCCATCGTCGAGGGCCTCGCCCAGAAGATCGTCAACAACGACGTTCCCGACACGCTCACCAACAAGCAGCTGTACACGCTCGACCTCGGCGCTCTCGTCGCC
>JBCCTP010000450.1:0-3926 GCA_039198505.1 Actinomycetota bacterium
GGCGCCGGGAGGACCGCCACCAGGGTCTCCACGCCGTCGGCGTCGGCGCGGCGGAGTTCGGAGTAGAGATCTCGGGCGTACCGAGCGACGTCGTCGGTCAGATCGAGGACTCGCATCTCGTCGGCGCCGGCTGCATCGACCGCGAGCGCCGCTGCCTCGCCGGCGTCATCGGCCAGAACGACGGCGCACGACGGTGCGTAGTGCGACGGCAACATGCCACTCGCACGGGACGGTCCGGACGATGGGGCCGTGGCCGCGACACCCTCGAGCAGCGTGTCGATGTCGGCGGCCGGGACCCCGCCGGCCCGAAGGATCTGAGGCGGATCGACGGTGGCGTCGACGATGGTGCTCTCGAGACCCACCCGGCTCGGACCGCCGTCGAGAACCAGGTCGAGCTCCCGGTCGAGCACCTCGCCGAGATCGTCGACGACGTGCCGGGCCGTCGTGGGACTCACCCGTCCGAAGCGATTGGCCGACGGCGCAGCGACGGGCACCCCGGCGCGTCGGATCACCGTGCGTGTGAGCGGGTGGTCGGGGACCCGTACCCCGACCGTGTCGCGCCCTCCTGCGACCGACGCGGGCAGGCGGTCGGATCGTTCGACGATCACGGTGACCGGGCCGGGCCAGGCCGTCGACGCGAGGCGTTCGGCGACGGGCGGAATCGCGGCGGCGACGTGGACCAGATCCTCGGGGTCGGCGAGATGGACGATCAGCGGATGGTCCGTGGGGCGGCCCTTCGCCGCGTAGATCCGTGCGATCGCGTCGGGGGAGGTGGCATCGGCAGCCAGCCCGTACACGGTCTCGGTCGGCACGGCGACGAGACCCCCCGCCCGCAGCCGCGCGGCGGCCAGGTCGACGTCGGTCGAGACGAGGCCGGTCACTGGGCGCCGACGAAGTCGAGCGCGGCGTCGAAGAAGCCGAACGACTCGGGTGTGGCGAAGTGATCGGTGCGCGGCAGCGTCACGACCCGTCCGTCGGGGAACGCGGCGGCGAGCTCATCGCCGGGATGGACGAAGTCGTCCTCGCCGACCACGATCAGCACCGGGCACGTGACGGCCGCGAGGTGCGCAGGCTCGATGTCGCCGGCGGGAGGTCGCCGCATCACCGCGGCGAGCGCCGGGAGATCCTTGCCCGGCTGCTGTGCATATCGGGCGAAGGTTCGCACCGACTGCGACAACGACTCCTCCGGGGCTCCGTTGACCAGCGCCTCGAGTCCCTCGGCCAGCTCGGTCGCGTTGCTGTGGTCGCGATCGAAGACGTTGCGGCCGATCCCGGCCAACACGAGCCGACCGAATCGGTCGGGATGCCGGATCGCCGTCCGCAGCAGCGTGAGCGCGCCGAGCGAGAATCCGATCCCGCTGACCGGCGCGTCGGGCAGTGCGTCGATCACGCGCTCGGTGAGGTCGGCGTAGGCCTCCGGGTCGTGCGGCTTCGGCGCCGCGCCGTGGCCGAGCAGATCGACGCCGATCACCTCCTTGCCTCCCTCCTCGAGGAGGAGGGAGAAGCCCGTGCTCTGCCACGTCTCGTCGAACGACCCCGCCCAGCCGTGCACGAGGACCACCGACGACGGCGTCGATCGAGTGGAGTCGAACGGCAACGCGGATGCGGACACGGGGCGAGCGTAGAGCCGAGCCGGTCTCGTTAGCATCGTCGCGCCGCTCTGCCGGAGTCCTCCCATGCGCATGCTCACCGAACCGCCCGACCGGTCACCCGGTCCCCATCACACCCACGACCTCACGTACGACGACGTCTTCCTGGTGCCGAACCTGTCCGACGTCCCGTCTCGCATGCGCGTCGACCTCACCACCCCCGACGGGATCGGCACGACGATCCCCGTCGTCGTGGCGAACATGACGGCGGTCGCCGGACGACGGATGGCCGAGACGGTCGCACGGCGCGGAGGCATCGCGATCCTCCCGCAGGACATCCCGGTCGACATCGTCGGGTCGCTCATCCAACGCGTGAAGACGAGCCATCCGGTGCACGACACGCCGATCACGCTCGCCCCCGACGCGTCGATCGCCGACGCGCTCGCGCTCATCCACAAGCGGGCGCACGGCGCCGTCTTCATCGTCGATCGTGACGGCCACCCGGTCGGGGTGTTCACCGAGTCCGACGCCGAAGGGTTCGACCGCTTCACCCAGCTCGGGAATGTCATGACGAACGATCCGTTCGTCCTCGACCACGACATCGACCCCGAGGAGGCCCACCGCCGGTTGGGTGAGCACCGACTCGACGTCGGACCCGTCGTCGACGACGACGGTCGGCTGGTCGGCGTGCTCACGCGCAAGGGCGCGCTGAGGTCGAGCATCCACCGTCCGGCGCTCGATCGCGACGGCCGCCTCATGGTCGGAGCGGCGGTCGGGATCAACGGAGACCCAGCGGTGCGGGCGAAGGAACTCGTCGCGCTCGGCGCCGACGTCGTGGTCATCGACACCGCGCACGGCCATCAGACCCGCATGCTGCGAGCGATCGAGTCGGTGCGGGCATCGATCCCCGACCATCCACTGGTCGCCGGCAACGTCGTCACCAGCGAGGGCACACGTCAGCTGGTCGAGGCGGGCGCCGACATCGTCAAGGTCGGGGTCGGACCCGGCGCCATGTGCACGACCCGGATGATGACGGGCGTCGGCCGCCCGCAGTTCTCCGCCGTGCTCGAGTGCGCGACGGCGGCCTCCGACCTCGGCGCACACGTGTGGGCCGACGGCGGCGTCAAGTTCCCTCGCGACGTCGCCCTCGCGCTCGCCGCAGGAGCCGCCAACGTGATGATCGGGTCATGGCTCGCCGGCAAGCACGAGTCGGCCGCCGACACGCTGCGGGACACCGACGGTCGGCTCTACAAGGAGAGCTTCGGCATGGCCTCCAACCGGGCGGTGAAGAACCGCACGCGCACCGAGACCGAGTTCGAGCGGGCGCGCAAGGAGCTGTTCGAGGAGGGCATCAGCACGTCGCGGATGTACCTCGACCACGATCGGCCGGGCGCCGAAGACATCATCGACCAGATCGTCGCGGGCCTTCGCTCGGCGTGTACGTACTCGGGCGCCGACACGATCCCGTCGTTCGCCCAGCGGGCGACCGTCGGAATCCAGAGCGCGGCGGGCTATGCCGAGGGGCGGCCGCACGGGGTCTCGTGGTGACCGGCGAGTCACGGCCACCGGTCATCACCATCGACGGTCCGGCCGGGGCCGGGAAGTCGACGGTCGGGCGCGCGGTCGCCGCCGAACTCGGTCTGGACTACCTCGACACCGGTGCGATGTACCGAGCGGTCACCCTGGCCGCGCTCCGACGGGGGATCGATCCCCACGCCGTCGACGAAGTCGCCGACGTGGCGAAGGAGATCGACCTCGCCGTGGTCGACCGGTCGGTCTTGATCGACGGCGTCGACGCTGCGACCGAGATCCGGAGTCGTGAGGTCACCGGAGCCGTCAGCGCCGTGGCGGCCAACAGCGCTGTGCGCACCGAGATGGTCGCACGGCAACGCGACTGGGTGGCCGAGCGCGGCGGAGGTGTGGTCGAGGGCCGCGACATGGGGTCGGTCGTCTTCCCCGACGCCGACATGAAGCTCTTCGTCACCGCGTCCGCTCGGGAGCGGGCCGAACGGCGCGTCGCCGAGGCGGGCGGCCACGTCGACGAGGTCGAGCGGTCGATCATCGAACGCGATCGGAAGGACTCGTCGCGAGCCGACAGCCCCCTGATCGAGCCGCAGGGTTCCACGCTGGTCGACACCACGGGGATCGCGTTCGTCGACGTGGTGAGCATGGTCGTCGATCTCGTGCGCCGGGGCGTCAGCGGCGGGTCGACCGAACAGGACGAGTCCGACGACTCCGGCGCAACGGTCGGGCGATGAGTCGCTACGAGACCACGATGGCCGGCGACGGTCTCGGCAGTCGGATCCTGTATCGCATCGGTCGGTTCGTCGTGTCCGA
>JBCCTP010000451.1:0-3917 GCA_039198505.1 Actinomycetota bacterium
CACTGGACTCCCTCTCCGTGCCCAAGGGTGAGGACGACACCGCTCGGCGGCTGCTCCGAGATCTCGGCTTCGTCGAGCCGCCCACGTACAGCGAGTTCGGCGGCGACGAGACCGCCGGATCGCAAGAGCTCTCGACCGAACGGCTCGATCTGCTCGACAGTGACGTCTTGATGCTCGCCTTCTTCGACCCGAGTGTTCGTGACGACTTCGAAGCGCAGGCCGTGTTCCAGTCGATTCCGGCTGTCGCCGATGGTCGGTACCTGTCCGTCGACCTCGCCGACATCGCGCCGTTGCGTGCGCCGACTCCGCTCGCTCTCGACCACTTCATCGACGAGGTCGTTCCGCGCATCACGGATCTGCTGCCGGAGTAGGGAGCGCGAGTCGACCCGCTCAGCTCACCGATGCACGCGTCGGTACACGTCGAGCGTCGCCGCCGCCACGGCGTCGGGGTGGAAGCGATCGCGAGCCTGGTGTCGGGCACGCTCGATCATCTCGTCGGCGGCGTCCGGACGGCGAACCACGTCGAGCAGCGCGTCGGCGAGGGCGTCACGGGCGCCGGGTGGGACGAGCCGGCCCGTCTCGCCGTCGCGGATCATGTGCGAGATGCCGCCCGCCGACGTCGCGACCACCGCCCGTCCGCCGGCCATCGCCTGCTGGAGCACCAGCGGCGACGTCTCCTCGACCGACGCCAGGACGACGACGTCGGAGTCGCTGTACGCGTCGATCACCGCGTCAGCGCTGAGCGGTCCGTCGAAGGTAATCCGGTCGGAGTGAGGTGAGGTTGCAGCGAGGGCACGGACCTCATCGGCGTATCGGGCGTCCCGGTCGGGTCCGACGACCCGCAGCCTGACGGACGGCTCGGCCTCGAGCACGGATGCGACCGCCGCCACGAGATCGAGGACGGCCTTGCGAGGCTCGATCGCGCCGACGAACAGCAGTCGGACATGTCCCGAGCGGGCAGCAAGGTCGAAGTACGCAGGCGGTGTCGGGTTGCAGACGTCGTACCACGCAGCGCCGGTCCGCGGTCCGAGCACGTCCCGCACGTATGCATTGATCGCGGTCAGGTGTTCGGCGCGTCGAAGCGCTCCTCGTTCGAACCACAGATTGCCGAGGCCACGCATCCGCTTCGACCAGCGCTCGAGCACGCCGCTGTGAGCGTCGACGATTCGCGCCTCGTGAGCGAGCATGCCGTGCGGGGTCATCACGACCGGTCCCCGGAATCGGTCCACCGCAGCTGCGTAGAAGTTCAGACCGTGGACGTGCACGACGTCGGGAGCGATCCGCTCGATCGCCGCTGCGATGTCACGTCGCTCGCCGCGGTACCAGGTCCACCGAGCGAACCGTCTCGGTGGGATGACGGTGACCCCGGCGGCCGGTCGGGCGGCGGCCTCCTCGTCGGTCGGGACGGCGGACGGCTCACCGACGGTCACGACGTGGACCGACAGGTCGTCATCGGTGCGGGCGAGTGCCGCAACGAGTTCGCTCATCACCGCCTCGATCCCGCCGTCGACGTGCCGACCGAGCGGGAACGGACCGACGAGAGCGACCCGCATCGCTCAGCGACCGCTGGCGCTCGAACGTCCGTCGCAGATGACCGACACGATCCGTTCGCCGGCGCCCGGCGTGCCGTAGATCGGTGGAAACATCATCGTCGCCCGGGCGGTGAGCTGGTCGCGCACTCCGTCGACGATCGCCGACCGCTCGAACCCGGTCACCAGGTTCGCGCCGACTTCGACGGTGGCGTGTCTCTCGGTGTTCTCCCGGACGGTCACGCACGGGACGCCGTACAGGTAGGCCTCCTCCTGCACGCACCCGCTGTCGGTGATCACGACGCTCGCGCCACGGATGTAGGCCAGTGACTCGAAGACCGGGACCGGATCGATGACGACGAGGTGGTCCGATGTCGGGATCGTGATGGCGTGCCGCCGGATGACGTCGGCGGTGCGCGGGTGGAGCGGCAGGACGATCCGTTCGAGTTCTCGGCTCGCCTCGCTGATCGCAGCAAGGACCGTCGTGAGCCTCTCGGGGTCGTCGGTCAGTTCCTTGCGGTGCAGCGTGGCGAACCCGTAGTCGGTCATCTCCGGCACGACGATCCGATCGGCGAAGTCCTCCATGACGTCGATCGTCGTGTTGCCCACGGTGACGATCTGCCCTCGCAGCGCCGGCGTGCGGCGAAGGAGGTCGGATTCGCGGTCGGTGTAGGTGAGGAGGTGATGAGCCGCCGAATCGACCATCAGCCGGTTGCGCTCCTCGTACATGTCGGGATCGTTCGAGCGGAGTCCGGCCTCGACGTGGGCGATCTCGACGTCGGAGTACAGGGCCGCGAGTGTGCCGACGAGCGCCGCCGCCGTGTCGCCATTGACGATGACGACGTCGATGGCCTGTGTCCGGAGGATCTCGCTCACCCAGTCGATCGCCCGCCCCATCCGGTACTCGCCGTCGAGAACGTGATCCGCGGCGTACCCGAGCGCGTCGAAGAACGCCCCGTGCATGGCGTGATCGGAGTGCTGGTTGGTGTGGATGATGTCGACGGCGATCGACCGATCACGGAGCGCCTTCACGATCGAGTAGTTCTTGATGATCTCGGGCCGGGTGCCCATCACGATGCCGACTCGCACGACTGTCACTGCTCTCGGATCGCGTCGGCGAATGCCTCGGCGACGAGTTCGTTGCCGGACTCGTTGAAGTGCACCGGATCGACGTACGCATCGCGGGTGAGGGGTTCCAGGGCGACGTGGACGGCACCGGGGTGTTCCGGCAGCGCTCGCCGGAGGGCGGCGTTGTAGTCGTCGTGCCGGGCGGCGGTCTCCTTCGGGAAGTAGACGTGGCCGTCGGCGAAGATCGGTGGGATCTCGCCACAGAACACGGCACGGAACCCGGCGATGCGGAGCGCTCGCAGGGTCTGGCGGTAGTACTCCTCGAACAGGTCGATCGGAGTGCCCTCGCCGACGTCGTTGGTCCCGATCAGGACACACGCCTGGTGGGTGTCGGGAGCACGTTGCAGCACCCCGGGGAGCTCGAACCAGAGGTCGCGGGCGGTGTGTCCGTTGTGGCTCTCGTTGATGGTCCGCCAGAGATACGGCGTGGTCGCCGTCAGGATCCGCGCCAGGTGGAGCGGATAGCAGCCATAGGTGCGCGCACCGAACGTCTGGCTGTCACCGATGCACAGCACGTTCTGATAGTTCACCGCGCCCCCCGCCCGCTGAGTCACACGTCCAGTTCTCGACCGCCTGATGACAGTAGTCGGATTCCTGTCAACACTTGTGAGCAACGAATGTGAGGTCCACGCGGCGGTCTGCGAGGTCCGTGTGCATTCGCTTCACCAGAACCCGAATCCTCGTGATCCTCTTCGGCGGGGGGATCGGGTCCACTTCTTGACTTCGTCGAGGTCCCAGACCTTGTGCCCATGAACCTTGCCGACCGGTGAGGGGAAGTCCCTCTCGTTGATCAGCTCGTTCAGCGCGCGTCGGCCGATGCCGAGCTCACTTGCGACATCCGTCTTCCCGCCGACTCTCCACACGTCGTCAATTGTCGCTTCACACGTTGTAGGAACGGAAGTGCAGCCTCGCGACATCGTGCGCAGCATCGGCTGCCTCGTCGGCGCGTATCACGTCCGGGCCCGCCCGGGTCCGGGTCTCGTCGGGACGTGCGACGGCGCGACACTCGGCTCATGACCGCACGGACCGTTCTGATCACCGGCGCCGGATCCGGATTCGGCAAGGGCGCTGCCGTCGAACTCGCGGCACGGGGACATCGCGTCGTCGCCACGACCGAGCCCGAGGAGCAGGCGAGCGCGCTGGCGGCCGAGCATCCTGACCTCGAGACGCGCAAGCTCGACGTGACCTCGAGCGAGGACATCGCTGCCATCGCCGAGCTCGAGATCGACGTGCTCATCAACAACGCCGGGCTCGGTGTGA
>JBCCTP010000452.1:0-3884 GCA_039198505.1 Actinomycetota bacterium
CCGACGAGCCAGCTGTTGATGGCGTAGCGGCCGACGTCGTCGACCTCGAGTTCGACCGAGGACTCGTACTCGTTGCCGTCGTGCACGGCGCGAGCGTCGAGTCGGACCCGGGCGTAGACGATGTCAGACTCCTCGCCGGCGAGGAACGAGCTCGACGAGTCGCCGGGGATGTCGAAGTCGAAGGTGGAGGCGGTGGCGCCGCCGATCATTCCCACGTCGTACGAGCCCGCCGAATTCGTCCGCACGATGCTCACCGCGGAGTTCGGAGTGAAGATGCTGCCCCCGGTGAGGAAGCGGTTGCGGGTGACGTCGCTCCCGTCGAGGCGCACGTCGAGGATCCGGTCGCCCGGTCCGAGGTTCGACGGTGAGTAGGTCAGCGTGGTGCCCGCGATGGGTGTCACCGAGTACGTCGTGATGTCCTCGGCGCAGGCGGGGTTCGAGTCGACCTCCGAGCCCAGGCACCCAGGAAGGAGCACCCGGTCGTTCCACGGGATCTCGACGTCGGCGGCGTCGCCGCTGCTGGTGTCGGTCGCGAGGTTGATCGACATGATGCTGATGCCCGAGCTGGCGCGGGTCGACTGCGTCGCCACTCGATCGTTGAGACGGAGCGAGGCGTCGTCGAGGTCGATGGCTCCGTCGTCGGACAGCAGCCAGGTCACGCCCTTACCCGTGATGTCGTGGAAGCGCGGGCTGTCGGGCAGGAACGCTGCGTCGGCGTCGAACGAGCAGCCGGTCCACGACCCTTCGCCGCCAACGACGCGAGCGCCGTCGCTCACCGAGACGGTGTCCTCGAACAGATAGACACCGGAGGCGAAGTAGTAGTCGTGGCCGCCGTCGAGCGTGACCGGGTCGGCGTACCGACCGGGGTAGAAGACGTAGCAGTTGGTCGAGCCCACCTGGGTCGGCGTCGCCGAGCGCGGGTACGTCGGCACGGCGGGGAGCAGCGGGTACTGGTGCGTGGTGAGGATGTTGGGCTTCCACCCGGCGTAGTCCCACCAGTTCTCCGCGCCACACGTGATGCCGTCGGGCGTGCCGACGTGGGAGAACTGCTCGGTCGCCATGAGTGGCGAGTCGCAGAACGTCTGATCGACCGGGATGTAGTCGAGATCGGCGGGGTCGAGGTCCGGCTGGTGGCAGATCGACACGTCGTTCACGAGGACTCCGGTCACGGCCGAGCCGACGACCATCGGGTCGGCGTCGTTGTCGTTGAGGTCGAGCTCGACGTTGCCGAGGGCGTCGCGCACGATCACTCCGACCGTCCGTGTCCCAGCGTCGGGGGTGACCCGCAGCGTCAGCAGCGGCAGCATCCGCTCGACGGTGTACGGGGCCACCGCGGAGTCGAACAGGGACGTGTCGACGTCGGTCTGGGCGATGCTCGGCCCGAAGAGAGTCGTGCAGTCGTCGACTCCGGTGACGTCGATGAGGACGGTCGGGTCGACGGTCGCGTAGCGGTGCAGGCGCGTGCCGGCGGTGGCCTGGGCGCCGGCGACGAGATCGCCGTCGACGAGATCGAGTCCGGCGGTGCGCTCGGCGAGGTCTCCGCCCGACACGTACACGTCGCCGCGAATCTGCTTGTTGGTGCCGCTCGCGCCGATGCTCGGCTCGCCGAAACCGCCGGAGGCGGAGGTGGCGATCAGCCCGTACCGACCGCCCGACTGGTTCTCGGTCTCGAGGACGGTGCAGCTGACGTTGACGTTGCGACCGTTGACGAAGAACGAGCCGGCGGACGAGGGATAGCAGGCGGAGGGACCGAAGTCGCGCTGCATCGTGATGGCGATCCGGGTCGCGGAGCGGACGGCTTCGAGCGAGTCGCTGCGATCCTCGAGCGGCGGACGGTTGAGGAACAGCGTCGACGCGAACGTCAGCAGTGCTGTCACGACGAGCCCGCCGAACGTCAGCAGGATCAGCGTCATCGGGAGGATGTTGCCCGAGTCCCGATCGCGGAGGCGCCGCGTCATCGGCGCTCCCGGGGTCGACAGGTGTGGTCGTGTGAATCGCATCGGACTGCTCACTCGGGGGCTCATTCGGGAACGGAGAAGAACGTGCAGGACACGGCTTCGTCGGGGGACAGATCGATCTCGACGCCGGGAACCCCCTCGACCGTGGTCGAGCGGACCTTCGGATCGGCGGCGTTGGGGTCGAGGACCTCGCCGCGGAGCTTGCACTCGAAGCCGTTGAAGGTGAAGCCGTCCTTCACCTCTTCGCGGATGCTGATCGTGCGCTCGGGTTCGCCGTCGAACGAGTAGTCGAAGGTGATCGACGACGTCGCCGCGAGGTCGAGAACCTGATCGCCAGTCTCCGACGAGTAGTTCCACTGACCGCTGGCCGAGCCGCCGCCGGACATCTCCTTGCGGACGGTCACGGTGCCGCCGCACTGGGCGACGACGATCTGGCGGAGGATGTTGCCGAGCTGGGCGAAGCTGCCGGCGAAGTAGTCGGCCGAGGCGGCGTTGCCGGCCGGGTTCTCGGCGGTCCCACCGTCCCACTTGTTGCTGCCGACCACGTCGGCCAACTGCTGCTCGAGCGTGGCGTCGTCGGGACCGACGTAGACGCCCACGATCCGGGCGCCGGTCGATCGGCCGGCGTTGGCGGCCTCGATCGCCGGCGTGAGCACATCGTCGTAGGTCGGCGCCGTGAACATGTCGGAGCGCTGGACGTTCGGCTGGCCGTCGGTCACGAATACCAGCAGCTCGGGCGTCCGGGCTCGCAGTGCTCCGTCCTGGGTGAAGAACGGCGAGTGCATCGCGTCGTGCCAGTTGGTCCCCGAGTAGTAGTACTCGTTCAGGTAGACGCCGTTCTCGCTCGTCCGGAACTGCGTCCACCCGATCGCGGCCGTGCGGTCGCCGTGGTAGTACTCGTTCGACTGGTTGACAGTCGTGTCGAGGTCCGGGAGAGCGAGGATGTTGTTCTTCGCGTCCTGGACGTCGGGGACGGTGTTGCCGTCGGCGTCGGCCTGGTCGTCGAGCAGGCTGAAGTACGTGCCGCGCTCACCGTTCAGGTTCGGGTACAGCTGGTAGCCGATTGCATCGAAGCCCATCACGGCGAGATCGGTCGGGGTGCCGGTGAAGGCGTCGATGAACCCGGTCGCCGCGGCCTCGAGCGCTGCGCCGCCGTTGTAGCGGGGGACGGAGAATGAGGTGTCGAGCATCAGTGCGACCGGGCCGCCGCAGCGACTCGGCGGTGCGATCGGATCGGGCAGCGTGATCGGGTCGAGCGGGGTGAGGTCCTGCTCCGCAGACAGTCCGGCGCCGCCGGTGCGGAACTCGTTGCCGCTCTCGAAGAAGACGACCACGTCCTCGCCGACCGGTCGAACGCGGGCCTGGTTCCGAGCGATCACCTGGAAGGCGAAGCCGACGTCGTCGCCGGGGACCCACCCGTCCGGCGGGGACGGGACTTCGTGAGCGACGCCGACGCGCGAGGTGCTCTCGCTGCCCGTCCCGGGATTCGAGATCGCGTAGCGGGCGAGCTGCCACACGCCGGGTTCGTTGAGCTTCTCGACGTAGCGATACGAGACGATCTCCATGAGACCGGTGTCCGAGTTCGGCACCACCAGCGTCAGCACGTTCGTGCCGGGCAGGACCGAGTTGTACGACACGAACGGGTCGTTGGCGGCGAGGTCGGCCTTCACCACCGCGTCGAGGTGATCGTCATAGGAGTTGATGGCGGTCGCGAGGTCGACCGGCACCCACGTCTGGAGGAACGTCACGTCCTTCGACTCGGCGAGTCGGATCTCGGCCTCGGGGGTCGCGCGGAGCATCACGGTGATCGCCGTGGCGATCACGGCGACCAGCGTGCCGGCGACGGTCATGGCGACGAGGACCTCCGGGAGGGTGAAGCCGGTCGCCCGTCGGCGGCGTCGCTGCGGGCGGTCGCTGTCGTCGGCG
>JBCCTP010000453.1:0-3881 GCA_039198505.1 Actinomycetota bacterium
CGGTTCCCGGGGCGACGTCCATCTCGTCAGTGTTGCGTCCGCCTCCGTTCGACACCGAGGGGGTCGTGGGGGAGAGGCGCCGGGATGCCCCGTCGGATCTGACCCGGGCGGAAGCGGACAGTGTCCGGATCTGGCCCGGGCGGAAGCGGACAGGTCGTCGGCTGATCGGCCGGGGGTGGATCCACCGTTCGGTGGACGGGGTTCGGCCGGAGGGTGGGCGCCGTGGACACCGCCGACCTGGCAGGGTGGGCGCCGTGGCCGTCATCAGCGCTCACGACCTCACGGTCCAGTTCGGCGAACAGCGCGCCCTCGACGCGCTCGAGGTCGAGGTGCCGTCGGGCATCACTGGACTGGTGGGCGCCAACGGCGCGGGCAAGACCACGTTCATGAGCATCGTGCTCGGGCTCCGTCCGCCGACCGCAGGCGAGATCAGCGTCCTCGGCTACGAGCCGATCCGCGACGGAGCGATCCTCCGCTCGTATCTCGGCTACGGCCCCGAGCACCACGTGCTCCCCGACGAGATGCCGGCCTCCGACTTCGTGAAGCACCTCGCCGAGGTGCGCGGAATGCCGCGCGACGAAGCGCGGGGCCGCGCCAGCGACGCCCTCTGGCTCGTCGGGCTCGGTGAGGAGCGGTTCCGTGCACTCGGGACGATGTCGACCGGCCAGCGCCAGCGCGTGAAGCTCGCCCAGGCCATCGCCGCCGACCCGCGGCTCGTCCTCCTCGACGAACCGACCGACGGACTCGACCCGGTCCAGCGCGACGAGATGCTCGCCCTCATCCGTCAGATCAGCGCCGAGTACGGCATCGACGTCCTCTTGTCGTCCCACCTCCTCGAAGAGGTCGAGCGCATCTGCGACAACGTCGTGGCGCTCGACGCCGGCCGGCTCGTCGCCAGCGGTTCGCTCGAGTCACTCGTCGGTGACGACGCCGGAGTGCTGGTCGAGCTCGTCGACGTCCCCGATCGACCTGGCGTCGCGGCCCAGGTCGCGGCGGCCCTCGCCGGCGGTGGACTTGACGTCCGGCACGATGCACTTGCGGGGCCGCGCATCGAGGTGATCGGGCCCGATGCCGACGTGATCGCCGACGCGGTCCGCGACGCCGTGGCCTCCGCTGAGGCGCGGGTGGGTCGGATCGTCCGCCGCCGTCGACGGCTCGAGGATCTGTTCGACTCCGCCGCAGGCCCAGCGGTGGCCGGCTCCGGGAGCGCCTCGTGAGCGATGCCCAGATCCTCGATCGTGGCTACCGCCGTTTCGACGGTGAACGCTCGGGCGTGTCCGGCGCGGTGCGCTCGGTCGCCTGGCACACGACCAGGAGCATCCTCGGGCTCGGTCGGCCCGCTCGACACAAGATCTTCCCGATCATCGTGCTCGTCGTGGCCTTCATCCCTGCCGTTGCGTTCCTCGGGCTCGCCGTGTTGATCGGCGATCTGCTCGAAGGCGAGATCCGGCCCGACTACTGGGAGTTCTTCGGCTTCGCGTTCGCCGCCACGCTGCTGTTCACCTCGATGATCGCGCCCGAGGCGATCGTCCGCGACCGGCGCGACAAGATGTTCTCGCTCTACCTGTCGACGCCGCTCACGAAGCCGACGTACCTCGGTGCCAAGGCGATCGCGGTGCTCGGGACGATGTCGCTCGTCGTGGTCGCTCCGCCCGTGCTCTGGCTGCTCGGATACACGTTCCAGAGCCAGGGGCCCGACGGGATCGGCGAGTGGATCTCGGTGGCCGGTCGGATGGTGTTCGCCGGACTCGTGATCTGCATCGTCTACACGTCGGTCAGCCTCGCCGCGGCCAGCCTCACCGACCGGCGGGCGTTCGCCAGCATCGCCGTGGTCTTCGTCCTCCTCGGCGCCGCGATCTCGGTCGGTCTCCTCGTCGAGGTCGCCGAGTTCTCGAGCACCTTCCGGCTCCTCGATCCGTTGGCGGTCGCACTCGAGGTCCCGCCACGGTTGTTCGGCGACCGGACCGTCGAGTTCGACGACGTTTCCACGTGGCAGGTCGCCCTCGCCAACGTCGGATGGGCGGCCGCAGGGCTCGGCGTCATCGTGTCCCGCTACCGGAAGCTGGCGGCGGTCTGATGACCGACTGGACACCACCCCGGCCCGACTCCGCCGTGACGGCGCCGCCCACGGCTCCGGGCGCCGTCGACGCGACACCGGCCATGGTCGAGGTCGCGGGCGTGACCAAGTCGTTCGGCGACGTGGTCGCCGTGTCCGACGTGTCGTTCCGCGTCGACGCCGGCGTCACCGCGCTGCTCGGTCCGAACGGCGCGGGCAAGTCGACCCTGTTCCGCGTCATGTGCGGGCTCACGCCTCCGTCGCAGGGCACGGTTCGGGTCCTGGGCCGAGACGCTCGACGCGATCGAGAGGTCCGCAGCCGCATCGGACTCGCGCCCCAGCAGGACGGTCTGTTCGATCGGGTGTCCGCACTGCAGTTCGTCGACATCGCGGCCCAGACGCTCGGTGTCGCCGACCACGATGCGGCCGCCCGATCGGCGCTCGACCAGGTCGCGTTGTCGGCCGACGATCCGAAACCGGTCGGGTCGTTCTCGAAGGGGATGCGCCAGCGTGTGAAGCTCGCTGCCGCACTCGTGCACGACCCCGACGTGCTCATCCTCGACGAACCGTTGACCGGGCTCGACCCGGTCCAGCGCAACCGGATGATCTCGTTCTTCCACGAACTCGGTGACGCAGGGAAGTGCCTCCTCGTGTCGAGCCACGTACTCGACGAGGTCGCTCGGCTCGGCTCCCGGGTGCTGGTCATCGCGCAGGGCCGGCTCGCCGCGACGGGCGACTACCGGGCGCTCCGCGACCTCATGGACGATCGGCCACACCGCATCCGGGTGGCTGCCGACCGAGCGCGGGAGCTCGCCGCCGCGCTGGTCGACCGCTCGCTCGTCGACGGCGTGTCGGTGCGGCCGTACGAGCTGGTGGTCGACACGACCGACGTCGACCGGTTCGGTCGGTCGATCGCTGTCACGGCGCGGGAGCTGGGCGTTCGTCTCCACGAGGTCGAACCGCTCGACGACGACCTCGAGTCGGTGTTCCGCTACCTGGTGGAGCGGCGATGAGCGGGGGATCGGTGGCTCCGGGCCGCGCCATGGCACTCACGTACGGGCTCGTCGTTCGACAGCTCGTGACCCGCGGTCGGCTGTTCGCTCTCGCCGCTGTGGGCGTGGTCATGGTCATCGTCGCCGCTGCCGTGGGCGCGAGCGACGCCGATGGAGACCCCGTCGAGCGGGGCGTCCGACTGATCTCCGACCTCGGATTCACCGCACTCGTGCCGATCGTCGCCCTGGTGTTCGCCGCGGCATCGCTCGGCGACATGCGTGAGGACGGCACTCTCGTCTACCTGTGGTTGCGGCCGATGGACCGATGGCCGGTCGTGGTCGGTGCGTGGGCGGCGGCGGTCACGGTGAGTCTTCCGCTGACGGTCATCCCATTGCTCGTGTCGTCGATCGTCGTCGACGCAGGCGGCGCACTGGTGGGGGCCACGTTGCTCGCGGCGGTCGTCGGAACGCTCGTCTACTCGGCGCTCTTCGTCCTCGTCGGCCTGCTGGTGAAGAACGCCATCGTCTGGGGCCTCGCCTACGTCCTGCTGTGGGAGGGTCTCGTCGCCGGCTTCGGGACCTTCGCCGCCCGTCTCGCGATCCGGGGCTACACCCGCTCGATCATCACCGATCGCACGGGGATCGATCTCGACCTCGGGGACCTGTCGCTCGCAGCGGGTGTCACGGTTCCGCTGATCGTCGCCGTCGTCGCGATCGCCGTGTCGTCGATCCGCCTCCAATCGATGGAAGTCGCCTGACGACAGTTTGGGTCAGGCACAGTGTCGCTTCGACCTCGTCGGCGACCTGACGGATGAATCGGACCGTGTCATCCA
>JBCCTP010000454.1:0-3871 GCA_039198505.1 Actinomycetota bacterium
CCGCCGGGCAGCACCTCGTACATCCAGCCGAACACCGACAGCAGCGAGATGGCGATCGCGGCCGCCCCACCCGCCGAGGCGAACGGTCCGAGCTCTGCGCCCGCCACCCGGTTGCGTGCGGTGTTGACGATCCACCGGATCAGCTCGTAGGCACCGATGATCATCAGCAGGTAGCGGGTCAGGTACAGGAACGGCAGCAGGCGGGGGTTCCAGAGGAGCCCGATGAACGGGAGGCTGTCGCGGGTGTTCCAGACGAGCCAGAAGAAGACGGCACAGATGATCCCGAGGGCGACGCCCGCGATCTGGCGGCGCACGATCGAGGCCGCGAATCCGATCACGGCGAGCCCCATGATGAGGATGTCGAGCGCCGGCGTGAGCGGGAAGTACATGTCCCAGAACGAGTCGGTCGCGCTGCGCGGCCGGAACCCGTACTTCATGTCGTTCATGAACTCGTGGCCGAGTAGGAACGGTCCGACCCACCAGGCCGACAGCAGGAAGGTGCCGAGGCCGGCGGTGACCGAGAAGACGGCGCGGCCGCGGAGGGCCTGACCTCCCGTGCCGCGACGTTCGATCGCGGTCCACACGAACCACGTGAGGCAGATGATCGTGGCGGCGACGGCGACGAAGATCAGGACGATGCCGTGGGACACCGCCGAGAGCGAGAGGACCACGGCCGCCCACACCCGATGTCGTCCCGTGCGGAGCCCGTGTGCGAGGAGGCCGAGCCCGAACACCGCAAGGGTGAGCGAGATCGAGTGCGAGTACTCGCCGGCCATCGTGGACAGCACATTGCCGCCGTAGATCTCGAAGCTCTCGTCCAGCAGGAAGGCGAGCCCACCGAAGGCGAACAGCTCGGGAACCGGATGCCTGAAGCCGGCGAGACGACCGAACGCCCAGCAGGCGATGGGGAAGAACAGCAGGCCGGACATCGCGACGACCTTGAAGGCGATGCCGTACGGGAGGACGATGTCGAGCGCCACGATCGCCAGCGCCGGGATGACCATGTAGAAGCGGTAGAGCGGCAACCCGCCGTACCAGTCCATGCTCCACCCGCTGAGCTGGAGGTTGGGGAGGAAGTGGTCGCGCAGGAACGCCGGCGCCCAGACGTGCGCGCCCATGTCTCCGCCCGTGGGCGTGGTGTTGTCGAAGATCAGATCGCGCTCTGCGGACAGCGGATTGAAGTGGACGACGAGCATCACGATGACGGTCGTGGTGACGAGGGAGGTGGCCGTGACGCCGACCCGCACCGCGCGAGCGGTGTCCCAGGGCCGCTGCCACCAGTCGACGGGTCGCCGGACCACGCGTCGGGCTGCGCGGGTCGGCCAGGGCACCGCCGATGGGTCGGACGGGGCGGACCCGGATCCGTCGGGGTCGATCGGCGGTGCGTCGGGATGGTCGACGGTCTCGACGGGTGGCTCGGTCAGCAGATCGTGCAGGTCGGCCGGAGTGTCGAGCTGGGTGCTCGAGGTCGCGTCGGCGGGCTGCGGTGCCGTCGTCCCTGCGGAGCCGGCTTCGGTGTCGAGGCCGAGTTCGGTGTCGAGGCCCAGTTCGGCGTCGACACGAGCCCAGGGGTCGACGGTGTCGTCGCGCCCGGCGTCGTCGGTCCTCGGTCGCAGATCGTCCGTCACAACGGCCTCATGATGCCAGCCCGACGCCCACCCTCGTCGTCATCGGCGTCGACGTCCCACTTCTGAAGCGGCGCGTCAGAGCACCGCGACGACACCGGTCGCGTTGAACGCCACGTGTGCGGCGACCGCCATGCCGACGCGGTCGGTCAGCGCGGCGCACGTGCCGAACACGGCGCCGGCCGCGGCGAGTCCGACGAATTCGACCGGGCGGAGGTGGATGGCCCCGAACACCAGCGACACCACCGGCACCGCGATCCACGGCCCGAACTTGACGAGCAACGGACGCTGCAGCATCCCGCGGTAGAAGATCTCCTCGACCACGGGCGCCCCGATCACGACGAGGCCGATCAAGAGGACGATCACCGCACCATCGGCCTGGGCGACGAGGTCGCGTGCGGTGTCCTCGAGGCGCTCGTCGGAGAAGGTGTCACCGTCGAGCGCCCGGAGCGGGAGGTACAGCAGAGGGACGAGCACCAACTGAGCGGCCACGCCGAGGGGAACACCGAGGAGATCGATCGGTCGGGCCCGGAGGCCGTAGTCGGCGACGGGGTCGCCCGAGCCGATCGATCGTGACGCCAGCACCATGCCGAGCATCTGCACGGTCCAGAGCGCTGCGAGAGAGGCGGCGACCACACCGAGCGGGGTCGCCAGCGCGACGCCGTCGCCCGGGGTGACGCGGTACAGCGCGACGAGAACGATGCTGCCGGCGACCGACGCGCCGAGCCAGGTGGCCAACCACCAGACGGTGTGCCGTGCGGGATCGATGGATGCCGACGGGGACGTCGCCGAGCGAGGAGCGTCGGTCACCCCGACAGCGTGCCTCAGACCGCGATGAGCGTGGTGTGACGTCCGCGCCGGCGATCGTCGAGATGCCAGCCCTGCGGCACCGACAGCCGCCCGGCGTGGCGGTCGCACAGGTCGTACACGTGGGGATCGCGCTCGGGCCAGAGGTGGTCGATCCAGACCTGGGAGTGCTCGTAGTCGTAGCTGAGCGTGACCGCGGCGACCTCGCTGCACCCGCTGCGCGAGCACTGGCGGTCGGCGATGATCGGCCGTTCCATCTGGGTGGACACGTCGGGCGCCGGCCACGCCCCCGACGGATCGATGACGATGCCGCCCGAGTGGTCGATGGGCGGCTCATGGATGGTCCGGTGTCCGGGCCGTGAGGTCGCAGCCATCTCGTCGACGGTAGACGAACGTTCGCGCGGCGAGGTGGATCCTCATCGCGCGCACGCGCGTCCAGGACGTGACGGGCGAAACAGGGTGCGAACGATCGCTGCGCCGGGAGCGCCGGCCCGGCACGGGCGTAGACTCGGCCCATGAGCAACCTGCCTCCTCCCCCGCCACCGCCGCCCCCCGGCCGTGGCCGAGGCCAGCGCTCCGACCAGTCCGACCGCACACCGAACCACGACGACTCCGACAAGAAGTCGAACTTCGGCGGCGGTGGTGGCGGAGACGGCGAGGGGTCCCGATTCCCCCGCTGGGGCATCTGGGTCCTCGTCCTGGTCGGCGTCGCCGCCCTCCTCCTGCCCTCGCTGTGGCCGTCGAACGACGGCGACAGCCTCAGCTACACCGAGTTCATCGCCCAGGTCGACGAGGGCAACATCGCCAACGCCGACGTCAACACCGGCAGCGGTCGGATCACCGGCGAGTTCACGAACGGAGACCGCTACAACACGTCGGGTGGCGGCGAGCGCGGTCTGTCCGAGACCGACGAGGCGCTGCTGCGTCAGCGCGGCGTCGAACTCGAGTTCACGCCGCCGAGCAGCAACTTCCTGCTGAACCTCCTCGGGTTCATGCTGCCGATCTTTCTCATCATCGGATTCCTCATCTGGATGCAGCGCCGCGCCGCCGGCCAGATGGGTGGCGTGATGTCGATCGGCAAGTCCAAGGCCAAGGCGTACACCACCGACAAGCCGTCGACCACCTTCGGCGACATCGCCGGCTACGAGGGCGTCAAGCAGGAGATCACCGAGGTGGTCGACTTCCTGCGCATGCCCGATCAGTTCAAGGAGATCGGCGCCCGGGTGCCCAAGGGCATCCTGCTCGTCGGTCCGCCCGGCACCGGCAAGACGCTGTTCGCCCGAGCCGTCGCCGGCGAGGCGGGCGTGGGCTTCCTGTCGGTCACGGGTTCCGACTTCATGGAGATGTTCGTCGGCGTCGGCGCCAGCCGCGTCCGCGACCTGTTCCAGCAGGCCCGCCGCATGGGCCGGGCGATCATCTTCATCGACGAGATCGACTCG
>JBCCTP010000455.1:0-3870 GCA_039198505.1 Actinomycetota bacterium
GAGAGGCACGAGGACCGAGCGGAACACCATCATGAGCAGCAGGAACGACAGGCCGAGCACGGCGGCGAAGAACCACGGGATGCGCTCACCGAGGTAGCTGGCGAAGTCGACGCCGGCCGCGGTCGATCCGGTGACGAGGATGTCGAGGTCGGTCCCGGCGGTCGCCTCGGGCAGCACGTCGGCGCGCAGCGCCTCGACGAGGTCGGAGGTCGCCTCGTCCTGCGGACCGGTCTCGGGGATCACCACGATCTGCAGTGCCTCACCCGACGGCGAGGGAATCGGGCCGAGCGCCTGCGACACGCCGTCGGTGGCGGCGAGCGTCTCGACCACGACGGAGGCGGCACCGAAGTCGGACGGCGACGACGTCTCGGCGACGAGCAGGAGGGGTCCGTTCGACCCCGGACCGAACCCGTCGGAGAGGAGTTCGTACGCCGCGCGGGTGGTGGTGTCCTCGGCGAACGACGACTCGTCGCCGAAGCCGAGTCGCAGGTCGAGCACCGGCGCGCTGAGCACGAGCAGCAGGACGGTCACACCGATGGCCATCGACCACGGGTGACGCTGCACGAAGCGGCTCCACTTGTACGACCACGTGTCGCGCAGCGGCTTCTCCCGGCGGGGCGGGAGCGCCTCACGCAACTTCGGCACGAAGAACGACGCGAGCAGGACGAGCACGATGATCGCGAGACCGATGGGCGGCACCGCATCGATCCCGAGACCCACGCCGAGCAGAGCGAGCGAGGCGCCGCCGGCCATGAGGAGGCCACGCCACCGGGTGATCTCGATGCGGCCCTGAGCGAAGCCGATCAGCGCCGGGAGGAGCGTGACCGAGGCGACCACGGTGACCGACACGGTGAGCGCCGCACCGGTGGCGAGACCGTTGATGAACGACAGGTTCATGATGAACATGCCGAGCAGCGAGATCACGACGGTCATCCCGGCGAAGATCACGGCGCGCCCGGCGGTGTCGATGGCGGTGATGGTGGCCTTCTCGGGGCTGAGCCCCGCCCTCGTGCCCTCGCGATATCTGGTGACGATGAAGAGCGCGTAGTCGATGCCGACGCCCAGGCCGATCATGGCGCCGAGCGTGGGTGCGAAGTCGGGGATCGAGATGACGTTCGTGAGCAGCGTGATGGCACCGACGCCGATCCCGACACCGAAGAGGGCGACGCCGATCGGGAGACCCATGGCGAGCACCGATCCGAACGACAGGATCAGGATGACGATTGCGAACGCGAGGCCGATCAGCTCCGACTCGGGCGGCTCGAACTCGGCGAGCTCCGCGCCACCGATCTCGATCTGGAGGAACGACAGCTCGAGATCGTCGGCGGTGACGCCCCCTTCGCCGTCGAGCAGCGCGGGCTCCTCGATGAGATCGGCGATCTCCGAGCCGATCTCGGCCGCCTCGACCTCGTCGACGCTCTCCTCGAACCCGAGGCTCGCGTAGGCGATCGTCGGCGCGGCGTCGGGGTTGTCCCGGTCGAACGCGATGAGACCGAGTTCGGCCGCGTTCGGCTGGTACGGCGACTCGATCGACACGTTCTCGAAGGTGGCGATCTCGTCGAACAGCTCCGTCATGACGGTCTGCACGCTCGGGTCGAAGATGCCCGCGGGGCCGGTGGCCTCGAACACGACCGAGCCGGAGATGAAGCTGCCGGCCGACCCGAACTGGTCGGAGAGGATGTCGAAGCCGCGCGCCGACTCGGAGTCGGGGCTCTCGAAGGAGTTGTCGGACGAGCTGCCGACGACGCCGATGCTCGCGATGACGGCGATGAACACCGTGATCCACGCGAGGAGCACCAGGCGACGACGGCGGAACGCCCACCCGCCGAGGCGGGCCCAGGCGGACGGGCCGTCGGGGCCGTCGGGTTCGGTGCCGACGGAGTGGCCGTCGTCGTTCGAGGCGGTGGCGGGGGACCCCGGTGCCGGGGCGTCGCGCTCGATGGTGGACATGCTGTTCATCGTTGGACAGTCTGTTCACCTTCTCGGATACGCTGCAAGTGTGAATCCGGTGGCGGCCGACACAGCACTCGATCCGCGAATGGCGCGGACGCGGGCGGCGATCCTCGACGCCGGCGCCGAGCTGCTGCTCGAACAGGGACCCGACGCGGTCACTCCCGCGGCGATCGCCGCGGCGGCGCGGGTGAGCCGCACCACGCTCTACAAGCACTTCCCCACGCGGCCCGAGTTGATGTGTGCCGTCATGGTGCACGTCGAGCCTCACGAGGACTTCGAGCACACCGGCGATCTGCGGGCCGACCTCCGTCGGCTCCTCGGTGGGCTCGGCGAGGCGCTCGACGACGACGATCGGCGCAAGGCGATGGTGTCGCTGCTCGCACAGGAACAGTGGGACCCCGACCTCGCCTCCGCCACGTCGTCGGTGCGCGGCACCCGGTTCGACGAGTTCCAGGTGGCGATCGACGAAGGCGTCGACGCCGGCGTGATCCGACCGGGCGTCGACGCCGAAGACGCCGCGTGCCGCCTGTTCGGTCCGATGCTGTTCCGGGCCGTGATGATGCACCGCGGCACCACGCAGTCCGAGGTCGACCGCCTCGTCGACGACTGGCTCGCCTCCGTCGCGCCGTAGCGACAGAGTGGGTCAGGCACACAGTGTCGCTGACCCATACTCCTGACGTGATCGTTCCGTACGTCCGCAGCCCGGAGATGGGCGAGCGCCACGTCGATCTCGTGCCGCAGCTGGTCGACGCCGTGCAACGGGCGAGCGGAGATTCGATCCGGATCGTGCCGTTCGACGAGCTCGACGAGGCCGAGCGTGGCTCGGCACGAGTGGCCGTGGTCGACGGACCGTCGGCCGATCAGTTGGCCTCGCTGCCGAAGCTCCAGTGGGTCCACTCGACGTGGGCCGGAGTGGAAGCGCTGATCGACGCTCTGCGGCGCGAGGTGACCATCGTGCGGATGGTCGATCCGCAACTCGCCGAGACGATGTCCGAAGCGGTACTCGCGTGGGTCCTGTACCTGCACCGGGACATGCCCCGATTCGTCCGTCGCCAGCGCGAGCGGGTGTGGGACCCGGTTCCGGTCACGGTCCGTGCGGCGGAACGGCGGGTCGGGATCCTGGGTCTCGGAGCCCTCGGGGTCGCTGCGGCGGAACGGCTGCGCGACAACGGCTTCTCGGTCGCCGGGTGGTCGCGCTCGCCGAAGGCGGTCGACGGGGTCGAGTGCGTCGACGGCGACGGCGGTCTCGCGAGGCTGCTCGGTGGGTCGGACATCCTGGTGAATCTTCTGCCCGACACGCCGGCGACCGCGGGTCTGCTCGGTGCGGATGCCTTCGCCCGGATGCGAACCGGAGCGTCGATCCTCAACGTGGGTCGTGGCCCGACGATCGACGACGCTGCGTTGCTCGCCGCTCTCGACTCAGGCCAGGTGGGCCATGCCGTGCTCGACGTGTTCGTCGAGGAGCCGCTGCCGGTCGATCATCCGTACTGGACCCACGCGTCGGTCACGGTGTTGCCCCACATCACCGGCCCGACATCGGACTCGACCGCCGTCGAGATCGTCGCCGCCAACCTCATCCACTGGTCGGAGACCGGCGAGCTGCCGACCGTCGGCGTGGTCGACCGCACCGCCGGCTACTAGCGACACTCTGGGTCAGGCACGAAGTGTCGCCCTACGAAGCTCCGGACGTGACAGCGACAGTGTGTGCCTGACCCACACTGTCGCCGGCCTGGGTGAACGAAAGGGCCGGGTCGGCGACGTCGGCGACGGTGTCGGACTTCATGAGTGACGCCTTGTCGTGGGAGTAGGTCTGGCAGTTGACCCACGGCTCGGTGTCGCTCTGCTTGGGCATGCGGCCCAGGCCGCGCTTCATGTAGCCGGCCGGGAAGTCGGTGATGTAGGGCAGCTCCGTGAGCC
>JBCCTP010000456.1:0-3866 GCA_039198505.1 Actinomycetota bacterium
CCGACGACTTCGAACTCGCGGCCCGCTCCGCGCTGTCGGGCGACCTCGACGACGTCGACCTCGATGCGTTCTCGGTGACGTTCAACCTGTTCCGCGCCTACGCGCAGTTGCAGCGTCGCCTCGAAGCCGAGGTGTACCGGCCCGCCGGTCTCTCGGCCGCGGGCTTCCGGATCCTGTTCACACTGCGGGTGCTCGGTGAACTGGAGCCGCGTCAGCTGGCCAGTCGCTCGGGGGTGTCCACCGCCGCGACGTCCGGGGTGGTGACCACGCTCGAGCGCGACGCACTCGTCGCACGGGCACCACATCCGACCGACGGTCGTCGGCAGCTGGTGCGGCTCACCGCTGCCGGCACCGACCTCGTGGTCGAGGTCTACCGACGGCAGAACGAGCTCGAGAAGACCCTCGTCGACGGGGTGCCGGAGGCCGACCGTGGCGTCGCGAGCGCGGTGTTGCGCCGCTTGACCCGTCGCGGTTGAGCCCGTCGGCGTTGACGCACTGGGCCACCACGCGCGAACTGAAATCGTTAAGGGCTTGACGACCGCGGGTCCGGCCGCGACGATGACGCGATGGGGACGACGATGACCACTCTGGCTGACCCGCGCACGGGCGGCCGCCGCTGGACCGACCTCGACGACTTCCAGGTGTTCATCGACGGCGGCGGCATGGTCGAACCGGGCGACGACATGCCCGAGGAGTACCGCGACGAGGTGTTCCGGTTCATCGAGTTCCACGCGAACTCCGAGCTGATGGGCGGTCTGACCGAGCGGGACTGGATCCCGCACGCGCCGGGCCTGCGGCTCAAGCAGGTGTTCCTGGCGAAGACCCAGGACGAGATCGGTCACGCACACCTGCTCTACATGGTCGCCGCCGACATGGGCGTGAAGACCCGCGACGAGATGCTCGAGGACCTCTTCTCCGGCCGCAGCCGGTTCCACAACGTCTTCCACTACCAGGCGGTCACGTGGGCCGATCAGGTCGCGATCGCGTTCCTCGTCGACGCTGCGGCGTTCGCCAGTCAGCGGGCAGTGTTCGCCGAGTGCAGCTACGGGCCGTACAAGCGGATCCTCAAGCGCATCGTCTCGGAGGAGGGGTTTCACATGCGTCACGGCGAGGAGATGCTCCTGCGCCTGGCCACGGGGACCGACGTCCAGAGGGAGATGTTCCAGGCGGCGCTCGATCGGTGGTGGTGGCCCGCGGTGCAGCTCTTCGGACCCGATTCTCCGCCCGGACGCGCCGACCCGCTCCTGCGGTGGAAGATCAAGTCGGAGCGCAACGAGAACCTGCGCGCCGCCTACGTCCAGAAGTACGTGCCGCTCCTGCACGGCTACGGCTTCCGCGTGCCTGACGACGACCTTCATCAGGACGACGACGGGCGCTGGGTCGCGGGCCCGATCGACTGGGAGCCGCTCAAGGCCACCATGCGCCAGGGCGGCCCCGACTCGGCCCGGCGCATCGCCACCGCCGCCGCCAACTGGGCCGACACGGCGTGGGTCCGCGACGCCCTCACACGTCACGAGACCCGTGAGGCCCACGAGGTTGCGTCGTGACCGCCACGACCGCTGACGTGGGACAGACGGTGTCAGACACCGTGTGTCCGGCGCGCCTCACGGAGGTGTGGGAGGCGCTGCGGGCGGTCGACGATCCGGAGTACCCCGGCGTGTCCATCGTCGACCTCGGGCTCGTTGAGTCGGTCGAGGTGGCCGCTGATGGATCGTCGGCCACCGTGGGGCTGATCCCGACGTTCAGCGGATGCCCCGCGCTCGCCATGATCGCCGACGACGTGCGGCGGGCGGTCGTGTCGCTGTCCGACGTCGAACGGTGCGACGTGCAGTGGCTCGACTCCCCGGTGTGGACGACCGATCGCATGTCGGCAATCGCCCGTGCGGAGCTCGCCGCCGGGTACACGGTCGTGTTGCGGGGAGCAGACGGTTCGCTGCGGTGCCCGATCTGCGGCAGCCGGGCGGTCTCGGATCAGAGCCTGGCCGGACCCACGCGCTGTCGGTCGGTCGCGTGGTGCGACGACTGCCGCAACCCGGTGGAGGTGATGCGTTCGTGAGGACCTACGAGGTGTTCCTCAAGAAGCCGGGCCGCGACGAGTTTCGCCACGCCGGTGCCCTCGACGCTCCCGACGACGCGATGGCGCTCACCTACGCCCGCGAGGCCTACGTGCGCCGGCACGAGGGCGACGAACTCTGGGTCGTCGACCGGGCGAACGTCGTCGTGGGGAACCCCGACGAACTGGCCGTCAACGACGACAAGCCGCACCGGCACAACGACGGTGCGCTCGTCGCCGCGCGCCGGAAAGCCGAGCGTGAGTCGCAGACCGACACCCGATCGGTGGCCGACGCATGAGCCTGTCGCCCGCCGCCCGCGACCATCTGCTGGCTCTCGCCGACGACGAACACATGGTGGGTGCGCGCCACACGAACTGGATCGGTCTCGGACCCTTCCTCGAGGAGGACCTCGCGTTCTGCTCCATCGCCCAGGACGAACTCGGGCACGCGATCGCGCTGTACCGATTGATCCTCGACGACGAGCGGCCCACTGCGGACGGCTCGCCGGCGACGGGTGAGCGTGACGCCGAGGCCGACCTCCGCGATCAACTCGCGCTCGATGCGTTCGCCATGATGCGCGAGCCCGGCGACTACCGGAGCTGCTGGTTGGCCGAGATCGAGTGCTCGGAGTGGAACGACTCACTCGTGCGGCACTGGCTCTACGACCGGGCCGAAGAGCTGCGGTGGGAGGCGCTCGTCGGGAGCGGAGACGAGCGCGTCGCTGCGGTCGCCCGCCGGGCTCGGAACGAGGAGCGTTTCCACCTCACGCACGCCGACCAGTTCCTGTCCCGGATCGCCGACAGCGACACCACTGGTCGCATCGCTGCCTCGGTCGAGCGCCTCGCGCCGATCGCCGCCGGCGTGTTCGATGCCGCCGACACCGAGTCCGACGCCGTCGCTGAGGGCCTCGTGACGACGTCGTCGGCCGAACTGGCCGGCGTGTGGGCCGATCGCGTCCGTTCCGACCTCGCGCGGTGGGGACTGTCGGTCGACGTCGACCTCGACCCGGCCGCTCAGTCGGCGCGCCAGGCCGGTCGTACCGTCCGCAGCGACGGATTCGACGACTTGCTCGCCGACCTCCAGAAGGTCATCCGCGAGGACCCCGCCGCCGTCTGGTGACGTCGGGTCGTGATCTCGGGTAGTGCCCGGCACTCCCCGACATCGCGAGACTGGGGTCATGGCCGATCTGATCATCCGGAACGGGACCGTCGTCGACGGGACCGGTGGCCCGCGTCGACGCGCCGACGTGGCGATCACCGGTGACGTCATCGAGGCGGTCGGCGACCTGAGCGATGTCGAGGCGGACGACGAGATCGACGCCACAGGTCTCCTCGTCACGCCCGGCTGGGTCGACATCCACACCCACTACGACGGCCAGGCCACGTGGGACCCCGATCTCGCCCCGTCGTCGATCAACGGCGTCACGTCGGTCGTCATGGGCAACTGCGGCGTCGGCTTCGCACCGGCGCGCCCCGAGCGTCACGACTGGCTCATCTCGCTGCTCGAAGGTGTCGAGGACATCCCCGGCACCGCGCTCGCCGAAGGCATGACGTGGGGCTGGGAGAGCTTCGACGAGTACCTCGACGTGCTCGACGATCTCCGCTGGACCGTCGATGTCGGAGCTCAGGTCCCGCACGCCGCGCTGCGGACGTACGTCATGGGCGACCGCGGCGCAGACAGCGAGTCGATCGCGACCCCCGACGAGATCGTCGAGATGCGCCGGCTGACCGAGTCCGCCGTCCGAGCGGGCGCGCTCGGGTTCACCACGTCGCGCACGTGGGCCCACCGCACCGCCACCGGTGAGTCGATCGG
>JBCCTP010000457.1:0-3862 GCA_039198505.1 Actinomycetota bacterium
CCGTCGCTGCCGGTCTCGTGCTGGTGCGCGGTCGTCCGTGCGGCGCACCGAGCTCCGTCCGCGCCCGCGCCCCGAGGGTCGCTCGTCGCGGCGACGAGGCGGCGCAGCACGTGGTGCGCGCCGCTCCGGTGCGGCGGTCGCTCCTCGACGGCTCACGGGTCCCCCGCCGTGACGGCCTTGACGTCGCGGACCTGATCGAGCGGCTCGACCTCGCCGGCGAGCACGACGAGTTCGTCGTCGGCCGGACCGGCAGCTGCGAGCTGACGCGCGAGTGCACCGGCGTCGATCTCGATGAACCGGCTGGTCTCGCCCGGCACCATGCCCAGTCGGTCGGCCTCGCCGGCGATGCGGGACGGTGATCGGAGCACGGCCCGCTCGTTGCGGAGCTCGTCGAACCGGGCGCGGGCGTCGTCGACCTGCTGGTCGAGCCGATCGATCTGGAGCTGACGATCGGCGAGCTGGGTGTGGAAGATGGCGGCGGCGAACATCGAGCCGAGGACGACGACGCTGGCGACGCCGATCACGACGGCCGGCCACCGGCGGCGGCGCGTGACGACGGACAGCTCCGGCGTGCTGCTCGGGGCGGAGCGACGCGCCTCGCCGTGGGAACGCGTGGCGACGCGGACCGAGCCTCTCGACGACTCGAGGGAACGTGCGGGGACGGCCATCAGCGAGCCCTCACAGCTTCTCGACCACCCGGAGTCGGGCGCTGGATGCGCGTGGGTTGCGTTCCTGCTCGGCGTCGCTCGGTCGCTTGGCGATGCCGCGAACGATGCGCACGGTCTGGACGGCGCCGCACACGCAGGGCAGCTCGGCGGGACACGCACACCGGCCGGCGGCCAGGGCGAAGCGCTCCTTGACGATGCGGTCCTCTCCCGAGTGGTAGCTGAGCACCGCGATCCTCCCGCCGGGGACCGTGGCGGCGATCGCCTGATCGATCGCGTCGGGCAGCACGTCGAGCTCCTCGTTGACCTCGATCCGGATCGCCTGGAAGGTGCGCTTGGCCGGATGTCCGCCCGTCCGACGGGCGGGAGCCGGGATCGCCGACGAGACCACCTCGGCCAGTTCGGTCGTCGACTGGATCGGCCGCTGCCGCACGATCGCCTTCGCGATGCGCGACGCGAATCGCTCGTCGCCGTGCTCGCGCAGGACGCGGGCGAGTTCCTGTTCGTCGTAGCCGTTGACGACGTCGGAGGCGGACCACGGCTGGTCGACGTCCATGCGCATGTCGACCGGTCCGTCGTTGCGGTACGAGAATCCGCGGTCGCCGTGGTCGAGTTGCGGTGACGAGACACCGAGGTCGAAGAGGGCTCCGCTGATGCCCTCGACGCCGTGCTCGTCGAGCGCCTCGCCGAGGTCGTCGAACCGCTTCCGACTGGTCCGGATGCGTTCGGCGTGGTCGGCGAGTCGGTCGGAGGCCGCCGAGATGGCCTCGGGGTCACGATCGATCCCGAGGATCTCGATGTCGAGGCGCCGGCGCAGGAGAGCATCGCTGTGGCCGCCGGCGCCGAGCGTGGCGTCGACGATGGTGCCGGACGGGACGTCGGAGAAGGCGTCGACGATCTCGTCGAGCATCACCGGCTCGTGACGGAACCCGCTCGTAGGTGGTTCGCCGTCGACCGGCGTCGCACCGGTCTCGGGGGCCGGGAGCTCGCGCTCGTTCGGGTCGGACGCGTCGCTCATGACGCTCCTCCCCCGGCTGCGGCGGCGACGCCCGCGGCTCCGACGAGTTCGTCGTCGTTGATCTGGCGCTGGCCGACCGACTCCTCGTCGGCGTATCGCTCGGGATGCCAGAGCTCGATGACGTCCCACACACCGATGAGGACCACCGGTTCCTGCGGTGCGAGACCGGCGTGGTCGCGCAGCTTCTGTTCGACCAGCACGCGGCCCTGCTTGTCGAGCGCCGCTTGGACCGTGGAGGCGAAGAACGCCCGCTGACGGCTCCGTGAGATGCGGCCCTCGCGGAGTTCACGATTGACGTCATCGGCAGCGTCGCGGAATGCGTCGGCGCCGCGCAGACGGACGCAGCCGTCTTCGCCGAAGGTCAGAAAGCACTGTTCGCCGATGGTCGATCGGAACTGTGGAGGCAGCGCAACACGACCGCGATCGTCGAGTTGTCGTTCGTGGGAGCCGACGAACACGCGCTGCGCCTTTCCTGGTGGGGTCCGTGGGCTGCCGCGCAGGGGCGACGGACGGCGCTCCCGGCGTCCACATCTTGCCCCCATCATCCCCCATCGTCAACCATCCAGCCCCATCATTCGCCCCAATCGAACCCACGTTCGACGGCGGTGACTGGGCAATCAGCGACGTGGGATGCGCCGAGGCGCGCCGCAGCGGCACACCGGCTCCGTTCGGCTGCGACGGGCGTCGGGCGCGTCAGTCGTCGGCCCAGGCGGGCGGGCGTTCGCCGGCGGCGAGCAGTGGGGTTCCGTCGGGGCGGAGTGGGTAGACCCGGCCGGTGCTGGCCCGGCGGGCACCGAATCGTCGGCGGTGGCGTTGCCGGTTGTGGAAGCCGCAGGCGACGCCGGCGTTGTGCTGGTCGGTCGGCCCGCCGTCGAGAGCCGGCGTGAGGTGGTCGATCTCGCAGTGGTGTGCGGCGACCCGACATCCGGGGTGGTAGCAGGCCGTGGCGAGCATGACCGCAGCTTCCCGCGCGGCACCCGTGAAGAGTCGTTGGCGCGTCCCCTGATCGATGACGACCGAGTTGGCGTCGATCACGACTCGACGGACGTGTCCGTCGAGCGCCGCGGCGAGTGCGGCGTCGGGCTGGATGCCGACACCGTCCGATGTCGAGCAGCGACGCTCGAGCAGCGTCGACGGACTGAGCTGGAACGGATTGTCGCTCCCGGCGAGGCCGTGAGCGTGGAGCGCCTCGCCGAAGCTGCGCGAGTCGAACAGGATGTCGACGTTGACCGCGGGGGCAACCGGTGCCAGCCCTGCGGCGGCCGCCGCGTTGGCGGCGAAGAACAGCTCACGGAGCGCGTCGAATCGACGTTGACCGGCGGTGCGCGGCAGCGGGTCGTCGGGGTGATCGCACGCGTCGGTGTCGGAGTGGAACTCAGCGCCGACGAACTGATCGAAGATCCGCCGCATCTTCACTGCGTCGAGTGCGTCGCCACCGAATCCGCTGATGTCGAGCCCGAGATCGCCGGCGGCGACGTGCACATCTCGGTCACGCGCCGCCGCCTCGGCCTCGTCGAAGGACCCGTCGGGGTCGGCGAACAACTCCCACCGCTGAAGTACGAGTTCGAAGTCGTCGAACTCGAGATGCTCCGCATGGTCGAGCAGGGTGGGAGCGGAGTCGGCCAGGTCATGACCGCAGCGCGGGTTGGCGTGACGCCTGGCGAGCGCATCGACCTGATCGCCTCCGATGTGGCCTGCACTCCATGCGTCGCCCACGCCAGCGACTTCGGCGGTGATACGAGCTCGGCGCCGCAACCGACGAGCGGAGGCGCCCGAGCAGTTCGTCGTGGCCCTCAGATGTGCGTTCGACGACCGATGACCATCGACCGTGTAGGCGGCGGTCCGCTCGGCCGCGGTGACGACGGCGGCCATCCTCGCCTCGATCCGACGCCGCTCGATTTCCAACCGCCGCAACTCGTCGTCGAGCGCCACAGCCGGCCACGACAGACACTCGGCCAACAGGTCGGAGAACGACTCCGCAGCTGTCGACCCCTCTGCCTCGACCATGTTCTCAGGATACCAAACACATGTACGTGTACCGAACACTGATCGCACATATTTTCGATCAGAGGAGCTCGGACGTGAAGGGCCGAGACGCCATCTTCGGCAACACCTGGAACGATGAGGGACCCGCGTTCGTGACGTGCCGTGAGCCCGCGGAGGACATCGTCAACTGGGC
>JBCCTP010000458.1:0-3840 GCA_039198505.1 Actinomycetota bacterium
CGCGAACGTCGACATCGACATGATCGTCAACTACGACGCGGCCTTCGACGACAACACCAACGTCAACGGCGAGTACGTGCAACTCCGCAACCGCGGATCGGAGCGGATCACGCTCGACGGATGGCTGCTCCGCGACACCGCGCTGCGCCGGTTCCCGCTTCCGTCCGGGTATCGGATCGATCCGGGCGACTACGTACGGATCTTCGTCGGCGTCGGGACCAACGGGCCGCGTTCGATCTACCTCGGGCAGAGTTCTCCGCTCTTCGGCAACGACACCGACGGGGTCTTCCTCCACGACCCCGACTTCGATCTTCGCGCGTTCGACATCTGGCCCTGTACCGACACCTGCGTCGACCCACCCCAGCTCACGATCGACACCGTGAACGCCAACGCTCCCGGCGACGACAACACGAATCCGAACGGTGAGTGGGTGAGGATCCGCAACACCGGAGGTGTCACCGTCGACTTCCAGGACTGGATGGTCGACTTCCCCCGCTTCCAGATCACGTCGATCGCCTCGCGACCGCTCGCACCGAACGAGACCCTCACGATCTTCATGGGCACAGGCACCAACACGGGCAACGAGATGTACCTGGGCGAGACCGACCCCACCTCGGCCGTGCTGAGCAACACCAATCACATCGTGGTCCTGTACACCCCCGAGCGAACTGTCGCCGACTGCGACGCCGCCGGCACGAGCGTGTGCCCGACCATCCTCGATGTCGAGGATCCCGACGCGATGAAGTCGGCGGTGCGGATCGGCAACGCCCGACGAGTGTGAGCTGGGATCGACGAACTCCCTAGCGTCGGGAACGACCGAGGACCTGGCGCACCGAGTCGACGCGGCGACGACAACCGGACACGACCAACGACCGGCGATCGGCCCATCCCACCGCGCTCAGCGCTCGCAGCGCCCGCAAGCGGGTCCGCTTGTCGTCGGTCAGGACGGCCAACCCGGCGACGGAACGCCGATCTCCCTCCAGGATGCGCTGGCGCAGCAACCGCTTGTTAGGAGGGAGTGAGTCGACGGCGTCGGGGCTCATCCGCTCACTGAACCGCCGTGCACCGTCGAGGAACTCGGTCTGGTACGCGGCGCCACCGCCGGAGAACTCCCGGAGGTACAGGAGCATGTCGAGCCGGAAGACCTTCATCCCGTGCCGACGCCACACGTTGGGCGGGGCCTCGAGCTCCAGGAAACGGTCCACAGCGCACAACGCATCGAAACGCGCGCTCACGCTGCCAGGCGCCGTGCGCCGCTGGGTGATCGAGAGGTCCTCGCCCTCCCGCACGCGCCAGAGGTACACCGGCTTGGCCTCGATGTCGACCGCCTCGGCCAGGCAGTGCGTTCGGGTGATGAGCTCGATGTCCTCGAACAGCACCCCGGTCGGAAACCGACAGCCATGGCGATCCCAGAACGACCGCCGGAACAGCTTGGCGCACGCGAAGTGGTCGTTCAGGAGACTCGGCCTCTCGTAGACGTGGGTTCGGCGCAGGTTCTCGTTGAAGCCTCGCCGGTGGAGCACGAGTCGCCATCTGCGGGATGAGTCGAATCGATCGACGACGCCCGTCACGAAGTCGGAGTTCGACGTTTCGATCGCCGCCACCATCCGCTCGATCGCCGTCGGCTCGAGGAGGTCGTCGGAGTCGACGAACGTGAGGTAGTCACCGGTCGCCCGGTCGATCCCCAGGTTCCGGGCGGCACCGAGACCGGCATTCTCCTGACGGACGACCTCGATGCGCGGATCGCGACCCGCCCACGCACGGACCAGTTCAGGCGTCCGGTCGTTCGACCCGTCGTCGACCACCACGATCTGCAGGTGGGGGTAGCTCTGGCGGACCACGCTGCTCAAGCACTCGTCGACATAGGCCTCGACCTCGTAGCAGGGAACCACCACGCTGACGACAGGGCGGTGGTCTCCGAGTCGCCCGACGTCGCCCGTCACCTCCGCCAGTCAACCGGCAGTTGACCGCCGATCGGGCGGATCAGACCGTGGGGACGTCGGCCGGATGCGACCGGACGGCGCCGTCGACGAGTCGCGTCCGAGCGAAGTGTGCGGTGACGTCGACGTCGAACACGTCGCGGAGCTCCCGGGCCGCCGACTCGGCGATCCATCGATCACCGTAGTGCAACGCGTTGACCACCCGCTTGTACAGGTACATCAACGCCTCGCTGGTGTGCCGGTACTCGCGATTCGGGGTGTCGAAACTGAAGTGGTAAAACGCGATCGGTTCCTTCCAGTTGCCGTAGTTCTCCTCGAGGTAGACCTCGATCGAGTCGGGAACCCACACATCGATCCCGTGGAACTCGGTCGCGACCAGCTCGAACGGCGAGTTCCACCACTCGTGGATGTCGGTGCCGTGCCAGAGCAGCCCGTCGCGCTCGTAGTGGATGAACACGTCGACGCCGAAGCCCGTCGGCAGCTTCGCAGCGAGCTTCAGCTCCCCCTCGTCGACCTCGAATCCGACCGACCGCAGCGCATCGGCGGCCGCAGCGAGATCGGCGCCCGGGAGCAGCCCGAGGTCGATGTCGTAGTCGTGTTCGAGAAGGCGACCGTGGCGAGCGAACCCGAGGAGTGTTCCGCTCACGAGGAACGGCCGCTCACCGATCCCCGCCAGCGCGCCGACGGTCGAGCGCAGAGCTGCGATCTGATCGTCGACCGAGGTCGCCTCGATCTCCGTCGGCGGCGCCGGCCGACGTTCGCCCAACACCCGATCGAGGTCCTCGCGAACGAACTCGCTCGCAGCGGTGAGATCGGACGATGCGGCCAGTTCGTGGAACTGGCGACGGAGGTAGGGAGGAGCAGCGGGATCCTCCGCGAGGAAGCGACCCAGCGCCTCCGCCGACGCGGCACGATTCGAAGGATCCTTCAGATGATGGGATGCGGGGAACCACGTCGGGAACCGATGACGCCCGGCGACTGCACCGGCCCACATGACCATCTCGGCGGTGCGCTTGAACTCACGATCCGACATCCCATCACGAGCCTCGTGCGCGATTCCGAGGTGACACCCGGCTCGCTCGGCGTGCCAGATCAGAACTCGCGCCATCGCCATCCTGAGCGGAGGAACGGCGTCGACCCAGCCGAAGAGAACTCGCCGCATGCGGAGCAACATGAACGAGCAGTGTACGGACCGTGAACAAATGACTGGGTCGATGATCAGGTTCGCAGTTCAGGTGAGTGCGGCCGACGAGCTACCGCACCCGTTTGCCCGACACCCGCTGGTACCTTTCGGCCCGGCCGATGCGATCGTCGGTCGGTCCTCTCCCCACCTGCGCCCGCCGACGTGTCCGATCATCCGTCATCGTTCTCGTACCGGCCCCACCTCGACGGGGTCCGTGCGTTGGCCGTCATTGCGGTCTTCATCTTCCACGCGGCTCCGACGGCGCTCCCCGGAGGTTTCATCGGCGTCGACGCCTTCTTCGTCCTCTCCGGCTTCCTGATCACCAGCATCCTCCTGGGAAAGGTTGGTCGAGGCGAGCCGTGGATGGCCGACTTCTACTCCCGTCGCGTGAAGCGCCTCCTCCCCGCGGTGCTCCTCGTGCTGCTCGCCGTCGTCGTCGTCGCCGGCGTGTATGAACCACCGTCCGAGTTCGCTCAACGGCTCTCCGAGGTGCGGGCGACGATCTTCTACTTCGCCAACTGGAACCTGATCTCGTCGAGCGACGACTACTTCGCCGAGAGCTTCTCCGTCTCCCCGCTGCGCCACATGTGGTCGCTGGCGGTCGAGGAGCAGTTCTACTTCGTGTGGCCGCTGGTCCTGACCGGCCTCATCGCGCTCTTCGGACGACGTGATCGGCTTCAGATCCCCGTGATCGCTGCGATCGTCGTGTCGGCGTAC
>JBCCTP010000459.1:0-3826 GCA_039198505.1 Actinomycetota bacterium
GCGACAGCGTCAGCGCATCCATCGCCGTCGGGCACGTCAGCACATCCCACGAGATCGACGACATGAGCTGACACGACCCCGACCAACCGAGCCTCATCCACCCGGTCACCGGTCGGCGGACGTGTCGCGCTCCTCTGCGTCGACTCGGTCGAGGACGTTGCGCGTCACCTGTTGGACAGCGGGGTCGGACGCGAGGCCGAAGACCCAGTCGGTCGTCCCGATCGTGATGACCTCTCCGGCGTCGACGCCGAAGGGACGACACGTCAGCATCACCGAGTTGCCGTTGCGCACCTTGCGACGCGACTCCTCGCTGTCGTCGCCGTAGAGCCGGGTGGCGAGGAACTCGAGATCGCCCTGGTCGGACAGCGCGGCGATCGAGGCCGGATAGTCGCCGACGCCGAGGTTGCTCGACGGCACGTATCCGACGATCTCGACGTCGTCCGGGAGATCGTCGCGCGGCCACGGGATCGGCTGTTGGAACTCGTCGAACGTGATCGGCACGCCCACGGTCTCGTACCCGACCACGCCGTCGGTCGCACCGAGCACGTCGCCGTACCGGAGCCCGGTCCCGGCGACGAGCCAGTGATCGGGTCGGTACACGAGGTAGCCGCCGACACCGCGGGCCGTCGCGTTGCCGAAGCGGTGGTACAGACCGAAGGCCGAGCCGGCGCCGAGGAAGCTCCACTCGGGGCGACCGACGACCGGGTCGCACCACATCCCGCTCATCGACGACGGGTCGTGACCCGGTCCGTCCAACATCACGGGGTCCTCGGTCAGGGCCGCGTACTTGTGACAGACCATGTCGACCGTGCCGGGCGCGGCGACGTCCGGCCGTTCGATCCGGACCTGCCAGAACATCGTGTTGCCCGACAGGCTCGCGAACGTGCCGCCCGAGCGGACGTACGCCTCGACCGCGTTGCGCTGGTCGGCGGACCAGTACTCGTCGTGCCCGACGCTGAGAACGAGCGGTCGCCCGTCGAGGAGCGACGGGTCGTCGTGCGGGTCGGTCGAGATCGCAAGGTCGATCTCGCGACCCTCACGTTCCGCCCATTCGACGAAGCGGCGGGCGTGGGTGAACCACCCCGCCGAACCGATCGCCGACGGGTAGGCGTTCTCCGTGCGGTACGCCTGGAAGATCGCCCCGTCGGCATCGGGCTCCTCGCCCCATCGGACCGGTCGCGCCTTGCGGTCGTCGCGATCGACGAGCGGACGATCGAGCATCCCCCGTGCCAGCGGCCGGGCGAACGACACCCGCGATCCGCCGGTGTAGAGACTCCGTCCGCCCCCGGTGTTGTACGCGTTCCAGGTGTTGGTGTCGAGGATGAGGAGTGGACGAGACCGGTCGGAGCTGCGGACGACGAACCACGCCGTGTTCCGATCACGCTCGGCGGGCGCGTCATGGCCGGTCAGCGTGACGAGGTGGAAGCCGGGCCGCCAGGACGAATCGATCGGGATCTCGACCGAGACGGGCCAGCCACACCCGTTCGAGTCCGCATCGGGGGGCGGCTCGACGAACGTGCCGGGCAGGTCGTCGGCACGCCAGACTTCGTTGCGACCGGCGCCCCACCGCTCGACGACGACATCGAACCGATCCGATCGCGTCGATACGTGCACGCCCACGGCCGCACCGGCCTCGACACTCTGCGGCGTGCAGTACGCCTCGATGTCGTCGTGGAACGTCTGGTCGTCGACCACCGTGCGGACCGTACTCGGGCGCACGGTTGTGATCGAGCGGTCTCCTGAGGCGCAGTAGCGTGATCGGAGACGTTCATCGTCGTCGGCCCCGAGGACGTATCACACCTGCATACGGGGTGTTTTCGTCGTTGTGATCGATCTGTGATCGAGGCAGGGAACCATTCACGCCATTCCGATCACCACGACGAATGGAGACACGAGATGACCACGACAGTCCAACACGAGCGGCGGGGTACCGGAACCACGACGCGGCGTCGAACCGCTCGGTCGATAGCGGCGATCGGCACGGGCCTGTTGGTCCTCGCTGCCTGCTCGAGCGACGAACCCGAGGCGTCCGACGAGCCCGCCGCCGACGAGAGCGCCGTCAGCGACTCAGCACCGACGGAGCCCGCCGACACGGCGCCCCCGACCAGCGCACCGCCCACAACCGAACCCGCACCCGAGCCCGAGCCAGTCGGAGGCGCCGTGACCTTCGACATCGATGTCGACCTGATGAGCCAAATCCCCACGGGTCGCTTCGTGGTGTCGGAGGGGGCCGCCGTCCTCGGGTGCGACGACGGCCGGTTCTTCATGGCGAGCGACCGCGAGCTCTTCACCATGACCTGCGAGAACGGCGAACGTTCCGGTGAGTTCAGGATGGCCTTCGCCACGGTCGTGGCGGAGGACGAGTCGATCACCGGGACATGGGTGATCGAGTCCGCGACCGGCGACTTCGAGACGCTCACGGGAGAAGGCGACCTGGTGGGTGTCCGCGACATGACCACCCGGACGATCACCGAGACTCGTACGGGCGAGATCCGGTACGCCGTGACGGAGGCGGCGGGCATCGTTGCGCGTTCCTTCCCCACGCCGCCGTACACACCGTGGGACGAGATCTGAACGACGACACCTCCCCGGGGCCGCCCGTCGTCCGCGTGTTCGGCGGCACGAGCGTCGAGACCGTCGACGGCGCAGCGGCGATCGGTGGTCCTCGACAGCGACGCCTCGTCGCGCTGCTCGCCGTTCGGGCCGGCGACGTCGTCGACCTCGACTGGTTGACCGAATACCTGTGGGACGACGACGAGCGCCCGGCCGGGCCCGAACGAGCGATCCGGACCTACGTCTCACGGATCCGATCGGCGCTCCCGGACGAGTGCGACGGCTGGATCGAGACCACGGCGACCGGATATCGCCTCGCGGCTCCGCCCGACTCGGTGGAGCATCTGCGGGTGGCGAGGCTGCGAGCCGATGCGCGAGCCGCACGCGACCGGAACGAACCCACGGCGGCGCTCCGTCTCCTCGACGAGGCGCTCGGGGTATGGCGTGGCGCACCGTTCGTCGAGCTCGAGGATCTCGACTGGGTGCTCGCGGTCACCGAGCGTCTGCGCCAGGACCGACTGGAGATGTCGGAGGAGCGGTGGGAGACCGTCCTCGCTCTCGGCCGCCACACTCAGATCACGGGCGAACTCGCTGCGTTCGTCGCCGAGCACGGGGACCGTGACCGAGCCGTTCGCCACTACGCGCTCGCGCTTCATCGGTCGGGACGCTCACCGGACGCACTTCGAGCGATCGCCGACCACCGCCGAGAGCTCGTCGAGTCGACGGGTCTCGACCCGTCGCCGGCCATGGTCGAGCTCGAACGGGCGATCCTCGACGGCGATCCCTCACTCGACGTCGACGACCCGGGTGTGCCGTTGCGCGGGTACCGACTGCTGGAGGAGGCGGGCGCCGGCGCGTTCTCGGTCGTGTGGCGGGCGGTGCAACCGTCGGTCGGACGCGACGTGGCGATCAAGCAGATCCGCGCCGAGTTGGCCTCGCGTCCCGAGTTCGTCCGCCGATTCGAGGCCGAGGCCCAGTTGGTCGCCCGCGTCGAGCACCCCCACATCGTCCCCCTGATCGACTACTGGCGCGATCCCGATTCCGCGTACCTCGTCATGCGCTGGCTCCCCGGCGGCACCCTCGAGGAGCGGCTCCGTGGCCGACCTCTGAGCACCACCGACACCCTGACGATGGTGCGTCAGGTCGGGGCGGCGCTCTCGGCGGCGCACGGCCATGGAATCGTCCATCGCGACGTCAAGCCGGCGAACATTCTTTTCGACGATGCGGGTCACGCGTTCCTGACCGACTTCGGCATCGCGTGGGAGCCGTTCGA
>JBCCTP010000460.1:0-3789 GCA_039198505.1 Actinomycetota bacterium
CACGGCGACACGGCGAGGTTCTACACGGTCTCGCCCGGGGCCAACATGGGAACGGCGGCCGACCGGAACGCCACCGGAGCGTTCAAGGTGATGATCGCCGTCATGGGCAAGGTCGGGCGCTACGTCGGGATGGACCAGCCCGTGCCGGTCGGCGCGAAGCGGTACCTCGACGTCGCCCACGGAGTCGGCGGCCCGTACCGGTCTGGCGCCACCTACACCTCGAAGCCGAAGAAGATGACGGGTGACATCGTCGAGCGAACGCCCGATCACCTCACCGACGTCGCCCTCCAGGACACCGCGATCGGCGTCCTCGACCAACTCGTGAGCTGACGAGAGCGACCCCCGTGCCGTCCGAGCCGACCGTCAGCCGGCCCGGACGTCGTCGTACGTGCGCTTGATCAGTTCGGTGAACGCTCGTTGGCGTGCGAGCGCGTCGGGGTCGAGGTCGGTCGTGGCCGGAACGTCGGTCCCGAAGTGGCCGTACTCGTCGACGCCGCGCACCAGGACCGCAGTGTCCTGGTCGTGTGCGAGCTGGCGACAGTGTGGGGCGAGGTACTGCGCGTTCATCCCGATCCGCCGATCGTCGCTCCGATTCGGCATCGACGAGTGCACCGTCCACCCGTGATGGAGTGACGCCTCGCCCGGTTCGAGAACGGTGTGGATCGCCGTCGACGTGTCGAGGCCGTCGATGAACTGACCGTGGTGCAACACGTCGTCGTCGGCGGGTCGCTCGGGGATCGTGTGATCGCGGCGCCCGCCGAGGTGACTGACGGGGATCATCTGCATGCAGCCCGACTCGATCGTGGCGGGCGAGAGGGCGAGCCACGCCGACACCTGAGCGTCGTCGTCGCTGAGTCCCCAGTACGTCAGGTCCTGGTGCCAGTTGACCTTGGCCGGTGTGTGCGGTTCCTTCACGACGTACATCGAGTTGTACAGCAGGATGTTCGGTCCGATGCACGCCTCGACCGCGTCGAGCAGCGCCGGATGGGTGACCATCTCCCACATCGAGGTGAGGATCAGGTGGACCTTGTCCTGCCAGTGGAGCGGACCCACCTGCGCCTCGGCGTCCTCCATCCGGACGCGATGTGAGAGCGCGGTCTCCGCGTCGAAGATCCGGATGCCGGAGACGAGGCCGTCGCGGCGGTACCGCTCGGCCAGGTCGGCGCCGGTGGCGTCGCCTGCGTCGGTGTCGATGAGCACGCCACAGTCTCCCGTGGACCGGCCCGGTCGGCCACCGTCGTGGCGATGATCGCGCCCGACATGACGGCGACCGCTCGAGGCTCGCCGGCCGGCGAACGTGTCTCAGGCCGCGACGAGGGGTGCCGGTTCGCCGGCATCGGTGATCACGTCGGGGAGCGACATGATCACCGCATCGGCGTCGGGTGCCTCGCCGACGGGACCGGCGAGGTCGTCGGCGCTCATGCCGTGACCCACGACGAGCTGTCGCGCCGCAGCGAGGTACCAGGCGAGTTCGCCGGCATGGCAAGCCTGTCCGGTCGACATGCGGCGGACGGTCTCGATGACCTCGGGATCGAAGCCCCAGAGCGTCAGCAGGTGGGTGCCGACCTGGAACCGGTCACCGCCGAAGAGCGCACGCTCGGCGCCGAGGTAGGTCGACACGTTGACCGGCGCAGCGATGCTGGGCGGGATGTCGGGGATCCGGGCCATGACGAGCAGGCCGATCTCGGAGACCATCCCCGACAGGTAGGCGGCCGCCGACAGGTCGGGTCCGCCACCGTCGCGGACCGCGAGCGAACGGGCCGCGAGGGCGATCGCCTTCGAGCGATCGGCGAGTCGGTCGAGATCGATCCAGCCCTGCACGCCACCGTTCGACTGGAACATCTGGTTGCCGAGCACGATGAAGCGAGTCATGTCGAGCCCGATCATCGAGATCGCGTGCGACACCGACGTGATGCGGTGGGCCGTGCCGTAGAACGACGAGTTGACGAGCTTGAGGATCTCGCCGGTGAGTGCGACGTCGAGCGATACTTCGTTCGCGAGGTCGCTGATCGACCAGTCGGGGGTGGCCATGATCTCGCTCAGCCGCTGGAACATCGAGGGTGGGCTCGGCAGCTTGTCGACCTGTCCGACGAGCGTGCGGACCGGGTCGTGGAGGTCCATGCCGCGAGCGCTGCCGACGTGGCGGAGCAGCTCGATCAGGGAGTCGACGTCGACGGGAAGCGGCTGGTTCTGGTGGGCGAAGGCGGCGATGCGCAGTGCGGCCGCCCGATCGGTGGGGTCGGACAGGACGATGCGAGCCATGTGGGGCGCCTCGCGTCGGGCCTGGTCGAGGAGCGTCGTCACGGGCGTTCCCGGTGCCTGATCGTGGGTGACCAACACGTCGATCTCCGCGGTCTCGCCGAGGTGTGCCAGGGCACCGGCGGTGTGCGGCGAATGGATGACGTGCCATCCGGGTTCACGTTCGATCGCGAGCCGGACCGGCTCGACGACGTCGGCCTCCGTTCCGACCAGCAGGACGCGCAACCCTCCATCCGCCCGACCGGGTGGCGGATTCCCGATCTCGTTTTCGACCATCGACGACTCCCACGTGCCGCGTCATGTGGCCTCTCCACACCGTTGCGCACCGACGCCTCCGACCGTCCGTTCCTGGTCCCACGGTGCACGGATGTGGGTCAAGATTCCCCGAAGCGACGGTCGCTGTGACACGAGCGCCATGACACGCCCTCGATACGTTCGCAGGTGGCGCCCTCGCCGCCGGCGCCGGCAGGAGGAGCTCATGTCCAACCCGTTCGAGACCGTGCTCGACGAGATCGTCTCAGGTGCCCGCCCCCACGCCGCCGACGCGGTTGACGCCGGCGCCGGCCGCTTCCGGTTCCCGCTGATGCCGGTCGGCGAGGCGGTCGACATGGGTCACGATCTCGACGGCACGCCGCTCGTCGATCCCCGGATCTTCGACTCGGCCGAGTTCGCCCGCAATCCGTACCCCTACTACCGGATCCTGCGCGACCACCATCCGGTCTTCCACGACCGGCTGCACAACTGCTTCTACGTGACCCGGTACGACGACATCACCGCCTGCTACTTCGACGAGGTCGGCTACAACACGATTCCGAAGGGTTCGTCGTCGGGAGTGCTGGGGAACACCCAGCTCGAGCTGAGCGGCATCGAGCATCGCCGGCGGCGCAACATCTACGGCCGCCACCTGGTGGGCGCAGCGCTCACCAAACGCCTCCACGCGTTGCAGGAGCTGGGGGAGGAACTGATCGACGAGTGGTGGCTTCCCGAGAATCCGAAGGGCGTCGAGATCGACAGATCGACCGGGACGGCGGTGATCGAGTTGGGCCGGTGCTTCGCGAACGAGTTCCCGATCAGCGTCGTGGCGCAGGTGCTTGGGATCCCGCAGGACGCGCGCCAGCAGTTCACGTGGTGGTACGACGCGATGATGTCCGGCCTCGGTGGCAGCGACACCCACCACGACGGACTCGTCGCCCGTCAGGATCTCGAGGACTACGTCGCCACGCTCGTCGACGAGAGGCGCCGCACACCGACATACCTGCACGACGCATCGGGCGAGGAGATCTGCCTCGACATCATCTCGGAGCTCTGCCACTCCGAGATCGACGGCGACGTCATGTCGACCGAGGAGATCACGTCGTTCATCGCGCTGATCGTCGGCGGCGGTGGGGAGACCACACGCGGAGCGATCCTCAACATGTGGTATCTGCTCCTGCAGCACCCCGACCAGTGGGCGGCGGTCGACGCGGACACCGAGCTGTGGAACGCGGCGTTCCACGAGATGCTGCGGCACTCGACGTCGATCGGCGGCCA
>JBCCTP010000461.1:0-3783 GCA_039198505.1 Actinomycetota bacterium
ACTGGGAAGGCGTCCACTGGGAAGGCGTCCACTGGGAAGGCGTCCACTGGGAAGGCGTCCACTGGGAAGGCGTCCACTGGGAAGGCGTCCACTGGGAAGGCGTCCACTGGGAGTGACGCCGGTCTTCTGCTCCCGTCGCACCCACTAGCCTCTCGGCGATGAGTGCGGCGGGAGGTCGGCATGACGGTGCACGCTGACGCGCCGACCGACGACTCGTCGGTCCTGAGCCGGCTCCGCTTCGGCCCCAACGCGCAGGTTCGCGTCATCGCCGGCGCTCTGGCCGCGGCGACGATCCTCATCCTGGTGTCGCTGCCCGACGGCGGACAGGCCTATCGAGACGCGCCCGACTTCTTCCCGCTCGTCGTCGCGGGGCTGTTCGCGTTCTCGCTGCTCGCCGTCTTCCACGTCGAGTTCCGCCGCGAGGCGCTCACGTTCTCGCTGTCCGAAGTGCCGATCATGCTGGCGCTCGTCTACATCTCCCCGGTGTACGGCGTGCTCGCCCGGCTCGGCGGCAGCCTCGTGTGGGCGATGTGGCGTCGGGTCACACCGTTCAAACTGGTCTTCAACCTCTCCACGTTCGCCTTCGAACTCGCAGTCGCCCATGCCGTCATGCGAGCGATCGTCGATGTCGACGACTCCTCCAACACACTGCTCGTCATCGCCGCACTCGTCGCGGCGCTCACCGGTTCGATTCTCGGCTCGTTCGCGATCGCACTCGCGATCTCCCGGTTCGAGGGCGGAGTGCTGGTCCGCATCGTCGACGAGATCCGCAACTCCTGGATCCTCGTCGTCAACGCCATCTGCGGTGCGGTGCTCCTCGGGCTCGCCCTGATCTCACTCTCGAGCGCGGTCCTCGCCGTCGTGCCGATCGGTGCGCTCTGGCTGGTGATGCGACGCCACGGTGAGCTGGCACAGCGCCTCCGCGATCTCGACGAGGTCCACGGATTCGCCGGCCGCGTCGGTCGCTCACTCGATCTCGACGAGATCGGCCACGCCGCCGTCGCCGAGGTCGCCCGCCTGTTGCGGGCCAAGGCGGCCGTGCTGGTGCTCACGTCGGCCGACGGCCCCAACGCGATGATGGTCCACGGTGAGGTGCCCGCCCACGTGCCCTCCGACCCGGCGCACCGATACTGGCGTGAGCTGGCGCTGGGCGAGCAGGGCGCACAGGTCATCGAGGGTCGTCCCGGTCGGCGCAACCGACCCGCCGTGCCCGAGACGATCCTCGCACCGGTCGACGACGAGACGGGCGTGATCGGCATCCTCCTCGTCGCCGGCCCCGACGGCGTCGGCCAGCACTTCGGCGTCGACGACGTCGACCAGGTGGTCAACCTCGCCGAGCAACTCGCCGCCTCGCTGCGCAAGGGCATGCTCCACCGCCAGATCGAGCACGAGGCGCGACACGACGGGCTGACCGGCCTCCCCAACCGGAACGCCTTCGAGTACCAGGTGCAGAGCGTCGCTCATCGCGACGACGGGCGGAACACGTACCTGCTCATGCTCGACCTCGACCGGTTCAAGGAGGTCAACGACACGCTCGGCCACCACGCCGGCGACGACCTGCTCATCCAGTTCTCGCGGCGGGTCACGTCACGCCTCGGACCCGACGACTTCTTCGCCCGTCTCGCCGGCGACGAGTTCGCGATCGTCGCTCCCCGATCCACCGACGACGACGCCATCGAACTCGCGCGGTCGTGCATCGAGGAGGCCAGCCGCCCCGTCACGCTCGACGGCTTGTCGATCGTCGTCACCGCCAGCGTCGGCATCGCCGAACTCGATCCCGACGAGGCCGACGAAGGTCGCGCACTCCGACGGGCCGACATCGCGATGTACAACGCGAAGTCACATCACCTCGGCATCGAGTTCTTCCGCGCCGAGCTCGACCGGCGCACCCCGGCCCGGCTCTCGATGCTCGGCGACCTCCGCGACGCCATCGGCCAGGCCCAGCTCCACGTCGAGTACCAGCCGAAGCTCGATCTGGCCTCGGGCCTCGTGACGGCGGCCGAGGCGCTCGTCCGGTGGAACCATCCCGTCCGAGGTGCGGTGCCACCGCACGACTTCGTGCGTGTGGCCGAAGAGACCGGACTCATCAAGCAGCTGACCGACCTGATGCTGTCCGACGGCATCGCCGAGGTGAAGCGGCTGCACGATCGCGGCCACCACCTGGGGCTGTCGGTCAACCTGTCGACGCACGACCTCCTCGACGCCAAGTTGCCCGCGCGGGTCGCGGGCTACCTCGACGCCAACGACGTGCCCGCCCACGTGCTCACGCTCGAGATCACCGAGTCGTCGCTGCTCATCGACGCCCCTCGAACCCGCACGACCATCGACGAGCTCCACGAGATGGGCGTGCGCCTGTCGATCGACGACTTCGGTACCGGCTACTCGTCGCTCAGCTATCTCCGCCAGCTGCCGGTGCGCGAGCTGAAGGTCGATCAGAGCTTCGTCGCCAACGTACTGATCGACTCCCAGGACGAGGTGATCGTGAGGTCGACGATCGACCTCGGTCACAACCTCGGTCTCGAGGTGGTCGCCGAGGGTGTCGAGAACAACGAGATCCTCGAGCGGCTGCGCGAGTTCGGCTGCGACATGGCACAGGGGTACTGCATCTCCCGTCCGCTGTCGGCGTCGAAGCTGCTGGCGTGGCTGAACGTCACCTCGATTCCCAGCCTCAGCCACGACCCGCTCGACCTCGCGGCCTGGGAGGCCACCGAGGCCGAGCGCTGGCAACGCGCCGAAGATCGCCGGACCCCCGGCCGCCGCTGACGCCAGAACGCCCCGCCCGGGGACCGCTCTCGCTCGCCGACCGCCGCTCGCATCGTGTGGCGACGGCTCGGTAAACCCGAGAATCGGCCGGCCCGATGCTGCAATCCTTGCGTTGCGCGACCGATTTCCCGTCCACCGGACGACATGTAGGTATCTCGCAGGTTCAACCAATGGGAGCCGACACCGTGACCACCGCAACGAACTCGACATCACCAGCTTCGACCGTCGGCGCCGACCGAGTTCCGTCGGTCTTCATCTCGTACCGACGAGACGAGTCGCTTCCGACAGCGTCGGCGATGGCTCGTCACCTCCGCGAGGACTTGTCATCGGTCTGCGTCTTCCGGGACGAGGACGACCTGATCGGGGGCCAGGACTGGCGAAGAGCGCTCGAGACCGCAATGGCATCGGCTGACGCTGCGATCGTGCTCGCAGGAAGCGACTGGGCCGGCGGAGCGAGGCCGGGCGAGCGACGCATCGACGATGTCGAGGATCCGGTCCGCGAGGAAGTCCGACAGGCGCTCTCACCGTCCACCCGAGTTCGAGCGATCCCCGTGCTGCTCGATGGGGCGTCGCCTGCACCGAACGTCCCGGACGACATCGCCGAACTCTTCGACGCTCCACACCGTGTCGACTCGTCGCGGCTCGATCTCGAATCCGGGGGCGGCGAGGGATACCAGCGCGTGTTGGTGTCGATCTGGGAGGCACTCCGAGCGAGGGTGCCGAACGGACTGCTCGTCATCGGCTCCGAACAGAACGAGACCGCGCTCGACCAGTTCGTGCAGCAACTCAAGGACCGGGGAGCGGTCGACGAGGCGAGATCGCTCAGTCGACGGTATGCAGGCGCATACATCCTCTCGCGTCGTGAATCGAAGAAGGTGCTGAAGAGCGTTCCGGACGCCATCGTCCTCGTCGATGCGGACGCAGGAGCGGAGCATCTGCTCCGCGTCGCCGCCTACGTCGGGTTGCGGACGACCCGCGAGGTCCGACTCGTCGGGAGCGGAGCCGCAGCCGCCTTCGCCA
>JBCCTP010000462.1:0-3779 GCA_039198505.1 Actinomycetota bacterium
CTGACGAGCTGACACGGCCGACTCCTGCGATCGGCCGAGTCGGCAATTCACCCGGCGTGGTCACGCTCGACGCCTACGGTCACGGTCGTGACCCGGCCCACGATCACGACGTCCGACGCGCAGGCGACGTACCGCTACTTGCGGATCGGAATCCTCGCCGTCGTGGTGATGCTCGGCTGGGCCGTGTGGACCGAGCACCAGAACGCCGGGTGCTGGCAGACCTCGATCAGCTCGTACTACTACACGCCGGCCCGGGCGATCTTCGTCGGCGGACTGATGGCCGTCGGGTTCGCGCTCATCGTCATCAAGGGGGCGACCCTCTGGGAGGACATCTTCCTCAACGTCGCGGGGATGCTCGCGCCGGTGGTGGCCCTCGCACCCACCTCCGGAGCCGGGACGTGCTGGTCGATCGAGCCCGTCGCCTCGCCACGTGTTCCCCGAGACGCCGCCGACCCCGACGGGCCGTGGATGCTGGCCGAGTGGGTGCGGGCGAACATCGAGAACAACATCGAGGCGTTGCTCGTCGTGGGGATCGCCGGACTCGTGATCGCCGCGGTGATCGCCGTGGTCACCAACGGGACGCCCACGGCACTCGTCACGGTCGTCCCGAAGGAGACGGCGATCGGACTCGCGGTGACGTTGTCGATCCTGTTCGCCGGCTGGCTCGCCCTTCGCTGGTGGGACGACTTCGAGACACAGGCCCACGGGTACGCAGCCATCGCCTTCTTCGGATTCCTCTTTGCGGCTGCCGTGACGTCGGCGCTCCACCGCTGGTCGTCGGACGCAAAGGGGCGTGCGATCGTCTACGGGCTGATCGCTGCAGCGATGGCCGCCACGTTCGTCGTGATCTTCCCGATGCAGGACGGTTGGGACCACGCGATCCTGTGGCTCGAGGCGCTCGAGATCCTCTGGTTCGGTCTGTTCTGGGCGGTCCAGACGAACGAACGCTGGCGCGAGCCGGTCACACCGTCGACGTCGACGTCGACATCAGGATCCGCTTGAACGCGTAGAAGTACGGCGTGCGGTCTCCGACCGTGGCGCAGAGATGATCGCGGTACTCGTCGACGAACGGTCGATGGAGTTCGTCGGGCAGCACCCGGAGGAAGCGACGCAGGCTCGTCCCGGTCACCCACTCGACCACGTCCGACGTCGATGCCATGACCTGGGGGTACACCTGGAGACGAACGTGCGGGTCGACGCCTCCGAGGTCGTGGAGCATCTCGGCGTACTCGGCGGGCGTCAACACGTTGGCTGCGACGGGATCGGGTGGCGGCTCGCCGTGCATCGCCGACAGGTACGGCGCGCGGTGGGCCACGTCGACCATGCACGTGTGCGACGGATGATCCGCGTTGGCCGGCACTTGGACGGCGATCTGACCGCCGGGACGGATGCCGCTGAACCACCGCGCGAGCACGTCTTCGTGGTCGGGGAGCCACTGGAGCGCGGCGTTCGAGAACACGAGGTCGACCGACTCGACCGAGTCGGTGGGATCGGCGGACCCACTCGGCCACGTCGAGATGTCGCCGGAGCGGAACTCGACGACCCCGTCCGTGTGCTCGACGGCGCGTTCGAGCATCGCGACGGACGAGTCGACGCCGACACACCGCTGCACGCCGAGTCGGTGAGCCAACTCGGCGGTGAGCGTGCCGGTCCCGCACCCCAGATCGACCATGGTGCGGATCGCGGCGGTGTGTGGCGCGGCGGAGGTCGTGTCGATCAGCGAGGCGAGATCCCAGAAGGGGCGGGCGCGGAGGTCGGAGAACGCCTCGTACGCCTGTGGGTTCCACTGGTCGGCCATGGAGACGACCGTAGCGACTCGTACGCTACTTGTCTAGTACTTGTATTACAGCGGGTGAACGTGGATCTCGACCCCGCACACCGTGACGACCCTCTCGACCGCTCCCGTCGTGGCTGCGGTCGCCGTCGAGGCGATGTCGAGGGCGACGATCCCCTCCCGTCCATCGACGATCGGGCGGAAGCGGAGCGTCGATCCGCTCACCTCGAGGTCGGTGCCGTCGTGGGCCTCTCGGATCTCGGCGTCGTCGCCGAGGAGTCGAGCCCAGGCGAGCGCGGCGGCCGCGGGATCGTCGACGGCGACGGTCACGGCCGTGATGGCGACCGCTGAGTCGGACCGCTGGTCGCGCCAGTCGTGGCCCGCCCACGGCCAGTCGTCCCACACGTCGCTCTGGTCGACGGACACGATGGCGCCGGGCAGGTCCTTCGGGTGGAAGTGGAGTCCCCGGATCCCGTCGGTCACCGCCTCGAACACGATGCGCGTGCCCTGCTCGGCTGCTCGGCGCTCGACGCCGTCGAGGTCATCGGTCTGGAAGATCGCCATGTAGCCGCAGTCGCCACCGCGTCGCTCGAGCAGCCGGCCGGCCGTTGTGCCGTCGGTGGTCGGGGAGACGATCTCGAACAGTTGGTCGCCGACGGTGAAGAGCCCGTTGTGGAGGCCGAACACGGCGACACCCGGATCGCGGAAGCACAGGGCGACGCCCAGAGCCTCGACGAGTTCTTGCTCGGCGGCGGCGAGGTCGACGGCGGCGACGGCGATCTGACGGAGGCGGAGCACGTCTCCACTGTGTCGCCTCGGGTCCGTCGCCGACCGATCGGGCGTTCCGGTCTCGTTCGGGACGGCTTGCAGAATTGCAAGATCACTATATAGTGGTGAGGCCATGCTCGCCGAGAACGACGATCAGGTTTATCGAGCGCTCGGTCACCGCGACCGCCGCGCGATCCTGCGTCTGCTCGGTGACGGCACCCGCTCGGTGTCCGAGGTCGCCGAGTCGGTCGGTCTCGACCAGCCCATCGCGAGCCAGCAGCTGCGCGTGCTCCGCGACGCCGGGCTCGTCAGCGTCGCGGTCGACGGGAACCGTCGCCTCTACTCGGCCGACTTCCAGCGGCTCGGCGAGATCCGGAGTTTCTTCGACGCGTTCTGGAACTCGAGCCTCACCGCGCTCAAGCACCGGGCCGAGAACTCGACCACCCCGCGGAAGGAACCGACATGAAGATCGCCGAGGCCAGCATCGAGATCGCCGCCGACCGCCAAGCGGTGTTCGATCTCTGGGCGACCGAAGACGGGCTGTGCTCGTGGATGGCCGCAGAGGCCACGCTCGACGTCCGTCCGGGTGGCGCGTGGCGATGGGTGCACGACAACGGCGCAGCCTCGTCGGGTCGGTACGTCACGGTCGATCCGCCCGACGTCCTCGAGTTCACATACGGCTGGGAATCCGGACCCATCACCGAGGTCACCCCCGGGTCGACGACCGTGAAGGTCACGTTCGAAGACGTCCCGGCCGGGACCCGGGTGCGGGTCGAGCACACCGGCCTCACAGCAGCACTGGCCGAGCGCCATCTGGGCGGGTGGAACTACTTCCTTCCGCTCCTCGCCGACGCGGCGGTCACGGGTGCGGTCGGCGGAACCCGACTCCCGCCCGAACCCGACGCCACGACAGGAGGACAGACATGAGCACCATCGGAACCCGCGACCCCGCCCACGACGCGTTCTGGGAGAACGCCGAGCCGTACCTGGCGTCCGGGACGCTGGTCGAGGGCACGATGATGGGACATCAGTGCCTCCGGTCGGCTGCCACCGACGGCTTCGTCGCGACGGTGCACCGGGCGTCCGGCGACCTGGTCGTGAAGCTGCCGAAGGAGCGAGTCGACGCTCTCGTCGCGGACGGAACCGGTCAACCGTTCGCACCGGCCGGCAAGGTCTTCCGCGAGTGGGTCGCCGTCACCGACCCCGACGAGGATCGGTTCCGGTCGTTGGTCGACGA
>JBCCTP010000463.1:0-3761 GCA_039198505.1 Actinomycetota bacterium
CAGCTCCTCGCCACCGTCACCGAGTCGCTGTCGAACGTGGCGCGCCACGCCGGTGCGACGACCGCGCACATCGAGATCCGGCGGCTTGACGACGAACTCCAACTGACGGTCTCCGACGACGGCCAGGGGATCACCGGCACACCGAAGACGCGCGGCGGGCTGTCCAACATGATGTGGCGTGCGGCCGAACTCGGCGGCACCTGCGCCGTGGCCGCCAACGAGCCGAACGGCACCCGGCTCACCTGGCGCGTGCCCGTCTGACCGCGCGCATCGTCACCGACCCCGACCGGCGCCCTCACTCGTCGTGGAGTGCCCGCTCGGCGATGCGGGCTGCCAGCGCCGCGGCTTCCGTCCGCCGCGCCATCCCGAGCTTCGCCAACAGGTTCGACACGTAGTTCTTCACGGTCTTCTCGGCGAGGTACATCTCGTTCGCGATCTGACGATTCGTCTTCCCGTCGCCGATCAGGTCGAAGATCCGCCGTTCCTGCGGGGTGAGGTCGTCGAGCTGACCCTCTTCGCTGTCGCTCAGACGCCGCATCGCGAGTCGCACCTCGGCGTTGTCGAGCAACTGTCGCCCGTCGGCGACGTGGCGGATCGCCTCGATCAGCTCGGTCGCGCGGATCTGCTTGAGGACGAAGCCGGCGGCACCGGCGAGGCGGGCGTCGACCAGCGCGCGGTCGCTGTCGAACGAGGTGAGGATGAGGCAGCGCACGTCGGGGAACTCCGACACGATGTCGCGACAGACGTCGATGCCGTTGCCGTCGCCGAGTCGGACGTCGAGGACCGCCACCTGAGGCGAGCTCTCGCGGACGACCTCGAGCGCGCGGGCGGCATCGCCCGCCTCGCCGACGACGCGCAGGTCGGGCTCGGCCTCGAGCGCAGCTTTGACCCCGGCGCGGACGACTTCGTGGTCGTCGAGCAGAAAGACGTCGATCACAGCGACATGATCGCAGCGATCGACGCCGGTCGTCGAACGACCGACTGCGTCCGGGTCGACGAACGGTCGATCACCGACCGACTGCGGCCCCGACGGGCTCCTCGACGGCGCGGACCGTCCTGTCGGAGATTGGACCGAGTTCGATGTCGCCGGGTGAGGGGACGACCACCATCGGCACGCTCGCGTGGTGCAGCAGCCAGGTCGACACCGACCCGAGCAGAGCCGCCCCGACCGCACCGTGACCGCGGGCGCCCATGACCAGAAGATCGGCGCTCTCGCCCAGACGCCGCAGCTCGGGCCGGGCCCGACCCTCGACGAACCGCGCCGACACGTCGACCTCGCCGGCTCGGGTGGCAGCGAGTCGTCCGACGATGTGATCGAGCCGGGCCTCCGCTGCTCCCGACGCCTCGGGGATCACGAACTGGTCGGAGCCCACCGACAGCGGTGAGACGTCCCACACCATGACGCACTCGATCTGTGCCCCGACCGGGGCGGTGCCGAGGGCGCACGTGAGCGCGGCGAGCGAGTTGGGTGAGCCGTCGACGGCGACGACGAGGCGCTCGAGGGTCTCGATCCGAGCGTCGAGTGGGACCACGACCGTCGGGACCGGCGCGTGGGTGGCGACCTGCGTGCTCGTGGATCCGAGCAGGAGTCGCCCGAAACCTCCTCGGCCGCGGCGCCCGACCACGATGAGACCGTCGGGAGGCGCAGCGTCGAGCAGCACCCGGCTCCCGCCGCCGCACGCCGTGACGGTCGTGATCGGCACGGGCGTCGACGCCCGGAACGAATCGGCGACCTCGTTGACGCTCTCCCAGGCGCCCTTCTCGAGGTCGTCGGCGATGTGGACAGGGGTGAGTGACGGGGCCGGATAGGACGCACCGACCGGGACGTGCCAGGCCCGGACGAAGCGGAGTTCGTCGGTGCGGCCGGTGGCGTGGATGGCCGCCCAGCGGGCGGCATGGCGTGAATCGCTCGAGCCGTCGTCTCCGACGACCCATGCGGACGATCGGGCGGGGGCCCCGACTCGTTGCTGGCTCATGACTCCATGGAACGCTCGCGCGTGCCCCGAGTCACTAGGGCCCGAGGTCCCGAACTCCTGCGAGCCGGCGTTCGTACGTCGTGAGGAATCAGTCGCCGGCGAGGCGACGAGCGGCCTCGACGACCACCGCCAGTGACGCGGCCTCCACGGCGTGCGCGGCACTCTCGTCAGGGATCTCCTCGTCGTTGCGATTCACCAGCACCCCGGCGATGCAGCCGGCGCGCAAGCCCTGTGTGGAGCACATGGTGAAGAGCGTCGCCGACTCCATCTCGTAGTTGAGAACTCCGAGGGAGCGCCAGTGGTCGAAACTGCCGACGAAGTGCCGGGTCACCCTGCCGGAGTACGTGTCGTAGCGCTCCTGGCCGGGATAGAAGGTGTCCGACGAGGCGGTGACGCCGACGTGCGGTTCGTGGCCGAGCGAGCGCGCCGCGTCGACGAGAGCGGTCGTGCAGGCGAAGTCGGCGACGGCCGGGTACTCCATCGGGGCGAAGTGTCCGCTGGCTCCGTCGAGGCGGACCGCGCCCGTGGTGACGATGAGGTCACCCGGAGCGATCCCCGGCTGGATGGCTCCGGTGGTCCCGACCCGGAGGAAGGTCCGGACCCCCAGCTGCGCGAGTTCCTCGACCGCGATCGACGTCGACGGGCCTCCGATCCCCGTCGAGCACACGATGATCGGCGCGCCGCCGATGGTGCCCGTCCACGACGTGAACTCGCGGTTCGAGGCGAGTGCGGCGGGATCGTCGAGCAACTCGGCGACCCGCTCGACTCGAGCCGGATCGCCCGGCACGATCGCCACGCGAGCGTCGCCGACCTGGTCGCGGGTGAGTCCGAGGTGGAACACGTCGGCCATCCGTCGCACCGTACAGCGACGACCTTCCCCGACGTCACGAATCGTCGGCGTCGAGAGCTCTCGGCGTCAGGAGTCGTCGGAACCGGTGGGGTCGTCGGTCTCGTCGTCGGCGTCGACCCCGTTGGCGTCGACCCCGTTGGTCGCATCGAGCAGGGCTCCCACGAGCGACAGGTCGATGCGCCGGTTCTGCTCGCGCCCTTCCTCGGTGCCGTTGTCGGCCAGCGGGCTCGCCTCGCCGGCGGCCACGGTGACCAGGCGGTCACGGTCGAGCCCGAGCGACTCGTAGTACGACACGATCGCCTCCGCTCGCTCCTCGGCGAGGCGGAGGTTGTACTCCTCGCTGCCCACGTCGTCGGTGTGTCCCTCGACGATCATCGTGACCTCGGGGAACGCCGTGAGGAACTCGAAGCACGCGTCGAGCACCGGGAGGTACTCGGGGTCGATCGTGGAGCTCCCGGGTTCGAACAGCACCGGCTTCTCGAGCTTCACGTCGTCGGCCTGCGGATCGGGAGCGCGCTCGTCGATCGAGTAGCGGGGCACCACCTGATCGCCCCAGATGACGCGCGCCTGCTCCTCGTACGCGAGGGCGACCTCGACGCTGGGGGCGGTTCCTTCGAGGAACACGTTGTCGCCCCGAATGGTGGCGGTGAGCGGCTGGAGGTCGCCGCCGTCGACCGGCTCGCCGGTGGGGAGCGAGAGGATGACGACGTCGTCCTCGTCGGCCGCGTCGAGCTTGTCGGCGCCGGCCTGCAGATCGGCCAGGTCGATCCCCGACTCGTCGAGACCCGGGATGTCGAGCACGGTGCCGGCATCAGCACCGTCGGCCGGGGGCGACTCGACGCGCACGGCTTCGTCGAGCGACGAGTCCGCCGAGCCAGTTGTGTCGGCGTCGGATCCCGCGTCATCGACACCGTCGCCGTCGGCGGGTTCGGAGG
>JBCCTP010000464.1:0-3746 GCA_039198505.1 Actinomycetota bacterium
TCAGTCGGTCGAGCGTTCGGCGATGCCGAGGATCGCGTCCGCGATCTGCGGCCAGTAGATCTTGGGCATGTCGTGGCCCATGTGGCCGAGGACCAGGAGATCGGCCCCGGGGACCGCCTCGGCCGTGGCGACGCCGCCCGAGAGGGTCACGAGCGGATCCGCCCGGCCGTGGATCACGAGGCACGGTACGTCGAGGCCCCGCAGTCGCTCGGTCCGGTCGCCGGTGGCTGCCACGGCGGCGATCTGGAACGCAGAGCCGGCCGGGTGGAAGCAACGGTCGTACGACTCGGTCGCCCGGGCGCGGGCCTCGTCCTCGTCGAACAGTGGACCGGCGATCACCTTGCCGAGACTCACCGACGACTCGATGGCGGCGGCCCGCTCCGTGGGGGGAGGCGTGAGCAGGGCGCCGATCGCTGCGGCGTCGGGTTGACCCACGTCGCCTGCGCCCGTCGTCGACATGATGCTGGTGAGCGACAGGACCCGATCGGGGTGGTCGATCGCGATCATCTGCGACACCATCCCGCCGAGTGACGCCCCGACGATGTGCGCAGCCGGGATCGACAGCGCGTCGAGCAGCCCGGCGGCGTCCGCCGCCATCGTCGACAGCGTGTACGGCGCCTCGACGGGCTCGCCGGCCAACGCCTTCGCATAGATCGACATCACGTCGGGCGGGTCGCCCTCCGACTTCGACGACAGTCCGACGTCGCGGTTGTCGAACCGGATCACCCGGAATCCACGGTCGACCAGCTCGGACACGAAACCCGTGTGCCAGAACGTCATCTGCGCTCCGAGGCCCATCACGAGCAGCAACGGGGGACCGTCGTCGGGTCCGAAGCTCTCGTAACAGATGTCGATGTCGTTGACGGCGATCGTGGGCATCGGGCGAGTCTCGCCCACGGTCGAGTGGATCGAACAGTCGACCGGCGCTCTCGTCGTCAGCCTCGGACCGCCGATCTCGGCCGCGTGGAACGCCACAACCACTGGCCGAACTCGCCGTCGGTCATCGACGACGTCTCGTCGACCGCCGCCACGAAGGCGGCGAACACGTTCGCATTGGCGATCGCGTCGTGTGCCGACCCCAGTGCGTCGAGCAGATCTCGGTACACCCGTCGCGCCGCTCGTCCCGCCCAGTCGGGGGGTTCGAGCTCCCGCGGCAGCAGTGGATCCCGCCGGGCGAGCGCCTCGAACTCGAGGCTCGCCGAGAAGGCGGCCCGCGCCGCATCTCCGAGCCCGGGAGGTGGGTCGCTCACGAGCGGCTCCCAGGTCGACACGAAGCCACGGGCGCCGACGCCGACCTCGTCGACCGGCCACAGCGAGGCGGCGATCGAGCGGGCGCCCGTCTCGCCGGCGACGCGGAGGCGGTCGGTCACGATGGTCGTCACGTACCGGCCGATCTCGTGGATCGTCACCAGCTCGTCGATCCACGGCTCCCAGTCGCGAGCCGACACGTAGAGGCCGCCACCGAGCGGAGCGCCGAAGAGGTCGATCAGATGCGCCCGCAGTGCGTCGCGTCCGGCCCGCTCGGCCTCGGGGATCTCGAAGGCGACGAGATGCCATCGACCGTCCCACGGGGGTGCGGTGGAGTCGAGTCGGTAGGCGAGGGCGGTCCAGCCGAGGTCGGGCGCTCGCTCCTGCACGCCCGCCGGGGTCAGTTGCAGCGTCGACGAGCGACCGCGGCCCGACGACTCGATGAGCCCCGCCTCGACCAGTCGCCGAACCGTCAGCCGGATCGTCGTGTCGGTGAAGCCGATCGACTCTCCGAGTTCGTAGAGGGCGGCGCCGTCGAGGTGGCCCTCGCGATCGGCGAGGCCGAGCACGAACGCACGACTCGGTGGGGCGACGTCGACCACGAACCGAAGTCTATCCAACGTTCGATCGCGCTACGATCGTTATGAGTATGAACGATTCTGAGATGTACCCGCTTGATCCGACGAAGGCGCTTCCCGCCGAGGCGTACCGCTTCGAGAGTGCGTTCGACCACGAAGTGCGGCGCATCTGGCGAGGCGGTTGGGTGTTCGTCGGCACCGTCGATCAGATCCCGAACCCCGGTGACTACGTCACCACGTTCCTCGGTGGGCACTCCGTGATCGTCCTGCGAGCGCAGGACGGCGAGGTGCGGGCGCTGTCGAACCTCTGCGCCCACCGGGGAACCCCACTCGTCGACGAACCGGGGAACACCAAACGGTTCCAGTGTCCGTATCACGCGTGGACCTACCGCGATGACGGTGAATTGATCGCCGTGCCGTTCACCCAGCGCGACGAGATCGATCGCAGCGCCCACTGCCTCCCCCGATACCGCTGCGAGGAGTGGCACGGGCTCCTCTTCGTGAGCATGAACCTCGACGTTCCGACGCTCGCCGAGCGCTTCGCCCACCTCGAGCCCATCGCACAGGAGCATCGGCTCGGTGAGCTGCACCACTGGACCTCGCAGCGGAGCAGCGAGGAGTGGGCCGCCAACTGGAAGCTGGTGGTCACGAACGCGATGGAGAGCTACCACCTGTTCCACGTGCACCCCGAGACGCTCGAGCCGTACACGCCGACGTCGACGGCCTACTACGTCGTCGGCTCCGCAGACGGCACGGCCACCGGCGGAGCGCAGAAGGGCGACGACGACTACGTGCTGCTCAGCCTCCCGCCCAACTTCGTGGGTGTCATCTCCGGCGACTCGTTCCTGTACCAGTTCGTGGAACCGCTCGCCGTCGATCGCACGCGGACGACCTCCGGTGGCGCGTTCCGTCAGCGAGACCCCGAGAAGGCGTCGCGCCTCGCCGGACTGCTCACGAAGGCGAGCTCCCGGCTCAGCGAGTCGCTGGTCCCGGACTTCCTGCCCGAGGACAAGTGGATCTGTGAGAGAGGCCAGCTGGCGGCGTCCGGCGAGTACGAGCCCGGACCGCTCGTGCCGATGGAGCAGGTCGTCGTCGACTTCCATCACTACCTCGACCGACAGCTGAACGGCGCGGCGGCGCCACCGGTCACCACCTCCGCAGACGTCGGCATCGCCCGGCGGGAGGTGGCCTCGTGACGTCGAGGATCCCGACACGGCCGACCATCGCGTCGCAGCTGTCGCCGAGGTCGATCGGCGTCGTCGCGGTCGTTCTCCTCGCCGTCGTCTGGGTCTGCGTGCTGGTCGAACCGTTGCGCTGGGTCTGGGGCGTGCTGTTCGCACTCTGGGCCATCTGGGGGATGTCGATCGGCGAAACGGTGCTCGTCACCCGGATCCGGCGGTCGGAACAGCCGGCCGTCTTCTGGTTCGTCTCGGTCAACTGGCTCGCGATCGGAGTGCTGTGGGCCCTGTACCCCTGAGGATGTGCGCCTGAGGATCTCCAGATCCTCTCCAGACCGTCTTCAAGACTGAGGGCCGTGCGATCACGAGAGTGGTCGCCATGCCCACCGCACTTCACGAGGAACCCATCACCGAGCCCGACTGGGTCGCCGCCGGTCGAGCCTGGGGCCATGCCGCCGTCGACTGGGCGTACCGCTTCGAGCCGTACGCCGTCGACGCGATCGAGTCGATCTTCGGTCGACTCGGCGTCGCCGCCGGCACCGAGCTGTTCGACATGGCCTGCGGCTCCGGATTCGCCGCCGCCCGCGCCGAGCGACTCGGTGCCACCGTCGCCGGGTCCCATTTTGATCGACAGCTCATCGGCTCCATTGATAAATCGCAAAATTCGCCAAACGAATATTCAAGTCAACTCTAGCTGCAGCCCCCCTGTCCGCCTCTGACTTGAAGGATAAGGCTGCGGCAA
>JBCCTP010000465.1:0-3729 GCA_039198505.1 Actinomycetota bacterium
ATCTGCCGGGCCGCTTCTCGTTCAACGTCAAGGGCGGTCGCTGCGAGGCCTGCGCCGGCGACGGCACGATCAAGATCGAGATGCACTTCCTCCCCGACGTGTACGTGCCGTGCGAGGTGTGCAAGGGCAAGCGATTCAACCGCGACACGCTCGACATCGAGTTCAAGGGCAAGAACATCGCCGACGTGCTCGACATGCCGGTCGCCGAGGCGGTCGAGTTCTTCGCCAACCAGCCCGGGATCTCCCGGTACATGGAGACGCTCATGGACGTCGGCCTCGGCTACGTCCGGCTGGGTCAGTCGGCGCCGACGCTCTCGGGTGGCGAAGCGCAGCGCGTGAAACTCGCCACCGAACTCGCCAAACGCTCCACCGGCCACACGATCTACCTCCTCGACGAGCCGACGACCGGTCTGCACTTCGACGACGTCCGCCGACTGCTGACCGTTCTCCAACGGCTCGTCGACCAGGGAAACACCGTGCTCGTCATCGAACACAGCCTCGACGTGATCAAGACCGCCGACTGGATCATCGACCTCGGCCCCAACGGCGGCTCGGGTGGCGGCACCATCGTGGCCGAAGGTCCGCCGGAACACGTCGCCACCGTCGAGGCGAGCCACACCGGTCGCTATCTGCGTGAACTCCTCTGAGCCGAGCGGGGCTCGATCCGAACGCCTCGCCGCGCTCGCCGAGGAGGGCAGCGGTCACCAGGAGTCCCGGCGAGTTCGACGTCGACGCCGTGCGGGCCGGAGGAAGGAGCGGGACGGCGACGACGCCCGCGGCTGCCTCGCCGACCGTGCGCTCGATGGCTGCTGCCTGGCCAGCTGCGTGTTCGACGTGTTCGCCCTGGCGGTCATCGCGGCCGGGAGCATTGCCGTGGTGGTCGTGGCCGGTCGCAGCGTCCTGAACTGACGCGGCCTGAGAGGATGTCGTCGTGGACGACCTCGATCTGCGGCGCTTGATCTACCGGCGTCTGGCTCATACCGGAGAGGTGCCGTCGTTCGATGAGATCGCCGATCTGGTCGGCGGACCGGTCGAGGCTGCGTCGTCGCTCGGCCGCCTGCACGACCGGCACATGATCGTGCTCGACGACCGAGACGATCCTGGCGAGATCGCCATGGCGTTGCCGTTCGCCAGTCGACCGACCGGTCATCGGGTCGTCGGCAGTGCCGGGTCCTGGTGGGCGAACTGTGCCTGGGACGCTCTCGCGATCCCGGCTGCGCTCGACGCCGACGCACGGATCGAGGCGACGTGGCTCGACACCGACGAACCGGTCGATCTGTCGATCGAGGGCGGGGAGTTGTCGACCACCGACGGGTGGGTCCACTTCGCCGTCCCGGCGAGACGATGGTGGGACGACATCGTCGAAACATGACGCACCATCCGCTTCCTCCGGTCGGAGGAGAACGCACCAGCACGGGGAGCGATCGCTCCGCTCGCAACGATGTGGCCCTTGACGAAGGCCTGGTACGGCGACCGCGTCGCTGACGACTACGCCCCGGCCTCCATCGATCACCTCCAGCGTCTGCTCGACTCGGCCGGTCTCACGTCACCGTTCTGGCGCTTGACCGAGGACGGCTCGGCCGTCTGACGTCACCAGTCGCGATCCGCAGCGACGAGGAGCTCGTCGGTCGGGGACCCGAGTGTCTCCACGTCCACGAGTGGGACGTCGACCGGGATGCCTGCGCCTTCGATGCAGTGTCCTGCGTGGTCGTACGTGAGCGCCGTCGAGACCGTCAACACCGCGTCGTCGAGCAGTCGGATCACCCGCTGGCGGCCACTTCCGCCGCCGCTCGGCGAGCCGGCCACGTCGATCCGTGGCATCTGTGAGAGGCCGAGGATCGCGTCCTCGCTGGCCGAGTAGGTCAGTGCGTCGGTGAGGAATCGAGTCCGACCGAGCCAGCCGGTGCGGTCCGACGGCTCGTCGACGATGTCGAACGGCGACGACAGCGATCCGTCACCCACCGAGTAGCGGACGCTGCCCAGGGTCGTCGATCCGTCGAGGAATCGGCGACGGACGTCGACCGCGGCGACGAGCGAACCGCCGGCGTTGCCGCGCAGATCGACCAGGAGGCGGTCGTCGGACCGGAGCTCTGCCAGCGCGCGATCGATGTCGGGTGCGTCGTCCGCCACCCATCGACGGATCCGGAGGTACATCGTCCCGGACCGAAGGCGCCGCCACTCGACCGGGCGCGGCCACGTGGAGATCCCCGGTGTGTCGACCACCTCCCGGTCGCGGACTCCGTCGCTGCGGATCCGAGCGGCCAGCGGCACCCCGACCGGACCGGAGAGTGCACGCCGTCCGACGAGCCAGGGACGGAGGTGGTCGGGTGCACCGGAGCGAGCGGCGATGCTGTCGACGTCGACGTCGAGCACCTCGTCGCCCGGGCGCACCCCTGCGTCCCGCCACGCCGTGCCGAGGGGGACGTCGTGCACGACCAGCCGGCCGGAATCGTCGACCGCCGCGGCGTACGGCAGCGCCGCAGATCCGGTGGTGACGTGCACGTTGGTGTGTCCGTCGCCGAGGCGCGCGACCGAACGCTGCGCTCGGTCGAGGTCCCAGCCACCGGATCGGAGATCGGGTGGTTCGAGGGCGGTGCGAGCGAACGACGGCCACGTGGTCCGCAGCTCGGCATCGAGGAGATCTGCGGCGTCGTCCGGGTCGTGCGCCGGTGCCCACGCGAGCTCACCTGCTCCGGTCCGGCGCATCGTGCGGATCAGGTGGAGCGCCGACTGGCAGTCGTCGAGTGTCGGTCCGCTGGCGACGACCCGGTCGGGACCGACTCGTCGAAGGCGGGGCGTCGGATCGGTCGGATCGACGCGGAGCAGAAGTGCAGCGCCCGTCGACGGAACCCTGTCGGACACGGAGACCGGTGCACCGAGCTCGACGTTCATCTCCCCGCGTTCGATCTCGAACAGGCGGCGCAGTGCGTCGGCTCCGGCGACTTCGGGCAGGGTGATCGTGACGGAGTCGGCGTCGACGAGTGGGAACACGTCGGTCAGCCTCGCGCTCGTGTCGAGCGGCGGCGAGCGGCGACCGCTCCGTCTCCGATGGCGACCCCCGGCCGCCGTCGTCGGCGGGGAGCTTCTGGAGACGGCCTCGGGCCCGTCGGGCGGTCATCGTGGAAGACTCCACCGAATGAGCGAGTGGGACGACGTTGCCGCCGGTTGGGATGACGAACCCGCCGTCCGCCGGTACGCGGGAGCGGCACATCGGTCGCTCGTCGCGCTCTCCACCGATCTCGGCGTCGAACTCTCCGGTCGGGCGCTCGACTTCGGCTGCGGAACGGGACTGTTGACCGAACACCTCGTCGAGACGTAAGACGATGTGGTCGCGGTCGACGTCTCGGAGCGGATGCTCGACGTGCTCCGCTCGAAGGCCGCCGAGCGCGGGTGGACGAACGTGCACCCGTCCACCGATCTGCCTGCTGACCAGGGGCCCTACGACCTGATCGTCGCATCGTCGGTCCTCGGCTTCGTCGACGACCATCCGGCGACCGTGCGCTCGCTCGGCCAACGGCTCTCGCCGAGCGGCCTTCTCGTCCACTGGGACTGGGAGGCCGACCCGACGAGCGACGACCCACACGGCCTGCTCCGTCCGGAGGTGGAGGCCGCTCTGCGCGACGCCGGCCTCATCGACGTCGGGGTGCGAACCGGCTTCACCATCGAGTTCGAGGGCCACTCGATGGCGCCACTGATGGGGTGGGGGCGACGAGGAATCTGACCGGTTCG
>JBCCTP010000466.1:0-3712 GCA_039198505.1 Actinomycetota bacterium
TCCGCAGGATGCGCTGACGCGAGTCGAGCCGCGATCGGGGGAGCGTCAGTGTGCGTTGCGTCCGGCGAGGGCGGCGACGGCAGCGGGCGGCCTCGCCGCGACGCGAAGGTCGCCTGCGTCGGTCGGCGCGCCCCACGTGCTCGCGAGTGGGACGACGCCGGCCCAGTACGGACCGTCCATGTCGATCTCCTCGTCGATCGGATCGCCGCCGCGCACCTTCGCCGACGCCTCGGTCAGCGGGAGCGACAGCACCATCGTCTTCTTGAGATCGCTGTCGCTCGGCGGGCGGGCGGTGTCCCACATGGCGACGACGTGGTCGTTGATGACCTTCAGTGCGCGGTTCTTCTCGGCGGGATCCGTGATCGCCGTCGCGGTGCCACGGACGACCACCGATCGGTAGTTCATCGAGTTGTGGAACGGCGTGCGGGCGACGACGAGCCCGTCGACGATCGTGACCGTCGCGCAGATGTCGAGACCGCGTCCGGCGCGCATCATCGCGTTCGCGACTGCGCCGTGGATCAACATCTCGGTCGCCTCGCCGTCGCCGTGCACCCCGTACGCCATCGGCAGCACGATCGGTCCGTCGTCCGTGCTCACGCCGACGTGGGCGATGATGCCCGCGGCGAGGATCTCGCGCACGCGGTCAGCCTCGTACACCGCTCGATTCGCGCCGCGTCGCACCGTCGTCCGGTGGGACGGAGGGCCGGACACGGGTCCGGGCTCGGGCGGCGTGGACGACGCTTCCTGGCTCACAGCGCGCACCGTAGTGACCGCTCGTCAGTCGATCGCGGGCGGTTCTCGACATCGCCGTCGACCACCCCGGCCGAGCGAGCCACGGGCTGTCGCACCCGCTCTCTAGAGTTGCCGACACATGTCCGACGAGCAGCTCTTCGCCGACCACCCGCCTCGTTCGGCCGACGCGGTGCCGCTGCCGCCCGATCCCGGCGACGACGTGGTCGACGCCGACGAGATCGTCGACGCCACCAGCACGGGCACGATCGGCGGTCGCGACGTCGCGCCCGGCCGGCCCGGCGGACCGTCGCCGTTCATCGAGGGCCTCAACCCCGACCAGCTCGACGCCGTCGTGCACTCCGACGGTCCACTGCTCGTGGTCGCCGGAGCGGGATCGGGGAAGACGCGAGTCCTCACCCATCGGGTCGCCAACCTCATCCACGAGGGTGTGCCGCCATCGAGCATCCTCGCCATCACCTTCACCAACAAGGCCGCGTCCGAGATGCGCGAGCGTCTCTTCGACCTCGTCGGCCCGGTGGTGAAGGCGATGTGGGTGTCCACCTTCCACTCGGCGTGTGTGCGGATCCTCCGTACCCACGGCGAGGTCCTCGGGTACCCGCGCCAGTTCTCGATCTACGACGCGGCCGACGCGGTTCGGCTCACCTCGTACGTCATCCGCGACCTCGGACTCGACTCGAAGCGGTTCACGCCGCGCGGCGTCCACGGGCTCATCTCGCTGAAGAAGAACGAGCTGGTCTCGGCCCAGCAGATGGCCGACGAGGCGGCCAACATCTTCGACCGCAAACACGCTGACGTCTACGCCGAGTACCAGGCCCGTCTCCAGAAGGCCGGGGCCATGGACTTCGACGACCTGCTCACCAACACGGTGCGCCTCCTGCGTGAGCACGGCGAGGTCCTCGATCACTACCGCCGGCGGTTCCGACACGTGCTCGTCGACGAGTACCAGGACACCAACCAGGCGCAGAACGAGATCGTCCTCCTGCTCGGTGGCGAGCACCACGACGTCACCGTCGTCGGTGACAGCGACCAGGGCGTCTACGGGTGGCGCGGCGCCGACGTGCGGAACATCTTGCAGTTCGAAGACGCGTTCCCCGACGTCACCACGATCGTCCTCGACCAGAACTACCGATCGACCCAGACGATCCTCGACGCCGCCAACGCGGTGATCGATCACAACGTGGCGCGCAAACCGAAGGCCCTGTGGACCGACGCCGGGCGTGGCGATCGCATCGTGCGGTACCACGCTGAAGACGAGGGCGATGAGGCCACGTTCGTCGCCACCACGGCGCGAGCGCTCCGCCAGAACGACGGTCTCGACCATCGCCAGATGGCCGTGCTGTACCGCACCAACGCGCAGAGCCGCGTGCTTGAGGAGGCCTTCATCCGCGTCGGCGTGCCCTACAAGGTGGTCGGCGGCACGCGGTTCTACGACCGGCGCGAGATCAAGGATGCAATGGCCTACCTGCGCGCGACGGTCAATCCGTCCGACGAGGTGTCGGTGAAGCGGATCCTCAACGTGCCGAAACGGGGGATCGGTGACGCCAGCGTGGCGAAGCTCGATGCGTTCGCGGCCGACGAGGGCATCGCCTTCACCGACGCGCTGCGCCGAGCCGACGAGGCCGGAGTGAGTGGCCCGGCCGTGCGGGGCATCGCACAGTTCGTCGAGTTGCTCGACGGTCTCGCCGCCACGGCGGCCGACGATACGTACGGCCCGGGAGACGTGCTGCAACTCGGCCTCGAGGGGTCGGGCTACCTCGCCGAGCTCGAGGCCGAGGACACGGTCGAGGCACACGGGCGCATCGAGAACCTCGGCGAGCTGGTGGGGAACGCCCGCGAGTTCACCCGCATCGACGAGTTCATGGAGCAGGTCGCGCTCGTCGCCGACACCGACGAGCTGCCCGACGGGCAGGGCGGCTCGGTCGACGACGAGGTCGTCATGATGACCCTCCACTCGGCGAAGGGCCTCGAGTTCCCCGTGGTGTTCCTCGTCGGCGTCGAGGAGGGGGTGTTCCCGCACATTCGGGCGCTCACCGAACCCGACGAGATGGAGGAGGAGCGTCGCCTGGCCTACGTCGGCATCACGCGGGCGATGCGCCGGCTCTACATGACCCACGCATGGAGCCGGCAGCTGTTCGGGTCCACGCAGTACAACCCGCCGTCACGGTTCTTCGACGAGATCCCGGGCGAGCTCGTCGAGTCGATCGGCAACGTCACCGGTCGGTCGTCGTCGGGCCGCCAGAGCTATCGCCGGCGGGACCGGGACGAGCGCGGGTACGACTCGGCCTACGAGGTGCCGGCCTACCGACGCGGTCGCTCGGGTGGGGCCGGTGGCGCCGACGATGGTTTCGGCGATGGCGGTGGCGATCACGTCGGGTCGAGCCGTGACATCAACGCCGACCTCCACGAGGCCGAGGAGGCCCAGGAGCGCCACAAGGAGCGCGTCGTCGAGTCGGCGATGCGGGCTGCGAAGAAGGTGGAGCCCACCAACAGCCAGGAGCTCGGCCTCGAGGTCGGCGACCACGTCGAGCACCCGGCGTTCGGGGTCGGCACGATCATCGCCATCGACGGCGAGGGCGACAAGGCCGAGGCCGTCATCAACTTCGCCGAGGGAGTCGGCTTGAAGCACCTGTCACTCGCCTGGGCGCCACTCACCAAACGCTGATCGAGACCAAACGTTGATCGGGACCTACTGTTCAATGGTAAGACTTGCTACGGTCTGACCGGTGCAGATCTCGCCGTTTCCCCATCAGGGCCCGGTGGAACCCGACACGTGGCCGGAGCGGGCGCATCGTGCGATCGTCGACGATCTGGTCGCACGCGTCACGGAGCGGCGCGTCACTGCGCTCCTGGGTCCGCGCCGATTCGGCAAGACCAGCGCCCTGCGCTCGGTGGCTGCGATCCTTCGCGACACGTCGACCATCGTGTGGCTCGACCTGTACGAGCTGGCGTCGTGGGCGGA
>JBCCTP010000467.1:0-3698 GCA_039198505.1 Actinomycetota bacterium
CACCCGACTCGGCCGACGTGGCGTTCAGCTACATCACGTTCCAGCACTGCGACGCCGACGACGCACTGGAGCTGACCTCCGAAGCGGTACGCGTCGTCCGTCCCGGCGGACGGATCGCCCTCAACTACCGCAGCCGCGGTCCGTGGGACGTCGTCCTCCTACCCGCCGGCGGCTTGGCGCGGATGCTGTTCCGGATCCCCGGGTTCGGCACGTGGCTCGCCCGGCAGAGGCTGTTCGCCCGCATCGGATGGCAGGCCAACCGTCTCTCGCCCGACGAGATCATCGGACCGCTCGTGCCGCTGCTCCGCGACATCGAGGTGTGGCGGAACCCCAAGTCGAAGATCTCCGGCCATCGGGCATCGGTCAAGGAGTTCGACGGGATCAACAAGCGCCACTACTGGGTCGTCGCGACCCCACGCTGAGCCGACGCCGGCCGCGGGTCGGCCACGACACTTCTTCAGTTTCTCCTCAACGATGCCGATATCGCTCGTGGACCCGTTCCGCGGCGTCCGCGATTCGACGAGGAGACATGGCGACCTTCCAACCACCGGTGGAGATCATCGAGGCCGAGGGGCTCCTGCGCGACGACGCGCAGCGGGTCATCCTCGACGCGCTGTCGACCCTCGATGACGACTGGACCGTGTGGACTCGACCCCGAACGGGCCTCGATCGACCCGACTTCATCGCCGCGCACCCGACGTTCGGGATCTGTGTGGTCGGCGTGTTCGACATCCGTCCCGGTGAACAGGTCGGCAACGACAAGGGCTACATCGTCGAGCTCGACGCCGAGACCGGCGAGTGGCGCCGCGCCACGCGCCAGCATCGCCACGAGGTCGCCCGGGCGGCGAAAACGCTGCACGACGACGTCGTCGCCTTCCACGGCCGGCCCGAGGAGAACATCCACACGGTGCGTTCGCTCACGATCGCTCCGTTCCTCACCTCGGCCCAAGCCCGCGAGATCTTCAAACTGCCGGGCGAGCTCGGCCCGAGTGTCTCGGTCGCGATCTGGGGCGGCGATGCGCTGCCCGAGCACATCGAGCGGATGCTCTGCGGTCTCGGATGCCCCGTGCCGCACCCGGCGGCGATGCGCCGAGCGACCGACCACCTGACCGCCGCCGGTCGCCGCCAGTCCACCTCACCGGCCCCTCGTCTCGCCGCCGTGAAGCTCGTCGAGGAGAACCCGACGGGCGAACGGTTCCGACGCATCCGTGGTGGAAGCGGCACCGGGAAGACGTTCGCGGTCGCTGCGCGCGCTGCTCGCCTCGCGGCCGAGGGCAAGCGCAGCATCATCCTCACGTTCGGCTCGACGCTGCCCCGCTGGATCCGACACGTCGCCGACGCACGATGCGAGGAGGCGGGGGCCGACCCCTCGCTGGTGACGATCACGAGCTTCCACACCTTCTGCGCTCGCGTCGTCGACGACGGCGAGAAGGCCGGCCTCCGCACCCAGGGCTCGCCCAAGGCTCGCTGGCCGGTCGCGATCATCGAACGCTGCGAGCAGGTGTTCCAGGCCGGCGGCAACGTCGCCGAACGACACCGCTTCGACGCGGTCCTCGTCGACGAGGGTCAGGACTTCGAGCCGGAGTGGTGGAACATCCTCCGGACCCACGTCGTCCGTCCCGACGGCGAGATGCTGATGGCCCAGGATCCGACGCAGGACCTCTACGACCGACTCGTGTGGACCTCGATGGGCGACGACCGCTGGCGGGATCTGGGCATCGAGTCGAACTGGATCGAGCTGACCTCCCCGATCCGCCTCCCGACACGACCCCTCGGGATCATCCAACGGTTCGCGCACGACACCGGACGGGCGCTCGTCTCCGTGCAGGCGACGACCGACCCGGCATTCGGAGATCCCGTGTCGGGCCAGATCGCCTGGATCGACGTCGACCGAGTGAGCGTCGTCGGTCGAGCGGTCGGACACGAGGTCGTCCGGATCCTGCGGTCGAATCCCGACCTCAAGCCGTCCGACGTCACGTTCCTGTGCGACTACCACCACGACGGTGTGGCCGCAGCGGCGATCATCAAGCGCGCCGGGTTCCCGGTCCATCACCTGTTCAGCCGGAACCCGCGCGACCGCGCCATCCGCAAGGCGCGGTTCGATCCGCACGCCTTCGCGGTGACCGGTTCGACGGTCCATGCGTTCAAGGGCTGCGAGTCGCCGATCGTCGTCATGTCGATCGGACACGACGACAAGTCACGCGAGCTCGCCGCCGTCGCGATGATGCGAGTCAGTGCGATGAGCGGGCGTCCACCTGCGCTGTCGGTGGTCAACGCCGACCCGCGGTTGCGCAAGACCGAGAAGGCCGAGAGCGACCCCTACGCCGACGTGGTGGCGTCGGCCTGAGCGGAGCGCTGGCCGCACAGCTCGAGCTCGAGCCGGCGAGCCGTCACACGGTCAGCGGGAACCGCTCGAGGCCGCGCAGGTTGATGCGGCCGTTCCACTCGATGTCGCCGGAGGGCGACGCGTTCGGGAAGCGTCGGACGAACCGCCCGATCGCGATCTGCGCCTCGAGCTTCGCCAGCGACGCCCCGAGGCAGTAGTGGCTGCCACCTCCGAAGGAGACGTGCTGCCCGGCGTCGGCACGGCTCACGTCGAGGTCGTCGGCGGCGGGTCCCCACTTCTCGGGATCGTGGTTGGCGGCGGCGAGGCTGGCGAGCACGAACGAACCCTTCGGGATGGCGACGCCGCCGATCTCGAGGTCGTCGAGAGCGATTCGACGCGTCAGCTGCACCGGTGAGACGAACCGGAGCAGCTCGTCGGTGGCGAGCACGTCGAGGTCGGGGTCGTCGCGGAGGGCGGCCGCCTGCTCCGGTCGACGGAGCAGCTCGTACAGACCGGTTCCGATGAGGTTGACCGTCGTCTCGTGACCGGCGACGAAGAGGAGCTGGACCTGATCGGCGAGTTCGTCGGCCGTCAACCGGTCGCCATCCTCTTCGGCCGCGATGAGCGCCGTCAGGAGGTCGTCGGTCGGGTTGGCCCGCTTCCACTCGATGACCTCGCTGATGAGGGCGGTCATCGCCCTCTCGGCAGCGGCCGCCTCGCGGATCTCGTCGTCGGTGATGATCGGGTCGAGCGTCTTGACGAGAGCACCCGACCATCGTGCGATGTCGGCCGTGTCCGCGTTGGGCATCCCGAGCATCTCGGAGATCACGTCGAACGGGAGCGGGAAGGCGAGGTCGGAGATCACCTCGGTCGATCCGGCCTCGGCGACGCGGTCGAGGGTGTCGTCGACGAGCCGTTCGACCAGCGGCCGGAGAGCTTCGATGGCCGACGGTGTGAAGGCCTTGCTGACCAGACGACGCAGGCGGTTGTGATCGGGAGCGTCGAGTCCCAGCATCGAGCGGGTCCGTCGTTGGTCTGCGAACGCCTCCTCGAACGTGGCCATCCGCTCCGGGTCGGCGTGCTGGGGATCGATGTTGTCGTCGTCGACGCTCAACGATGGATCACGCAGCAGGCGAGCGACGTCCTCGTGGCGGAACAGGACCCACTGCCCGGTGTGCGCCTTGTGGACCGGGTCGGCGGCACGCAGCTCGGCGAGGTGGGGAAACGGATCGTCGAGATACCCGTCCTGCAGCGGGTTGAAGAACACCGTGCTGCTGTCGACCTGCCCCGTCGCGCTCATGGAGAAACGGTAGACGTACCCGCCTCGGCCCGACGGAACGAGTGGGCGAGTGCCACGCCCCGGACGACCGAG
>JBCCTP010000468.1:0-3695 GCA_039198505.1 Actinomycetota bacterium
CGGGAATCCCGGCGCTGCGACCGATCGCACCGAGTGCATCGACGTCGCACGGATGACCCCAGACGTGGACGCCGATGATCGCAGACACGTCGTCGTCGAGCGCACGCTCCACGGCTCGCGGGTCGATGGTGTAGGAGTCGTCGATGTCGCAGAAGAGCGGCTCGACCCCCAGCCAGGACAATGCGTGGGCGGTGGCGACGAACGTGAACGACGGAACGATCACCCTCCCGGCGAGACCGAGTGCTCGAACCGCGAGTTCGCGTGCGGAGGTGCCACTGGACGTCGCGACGGCGTGTTGTGCGCCCGTGACGTCTCGGATCGCCGCCTCGAACTCTTGGACGACGGGGCCGTTGTTGGAGAACCACCGAGCATCGAGAATCGAGTCGAGTCGACGTTGGAGGAGCGCTCGATCACCGACGTTCGGCCGTCCGACATGGAGCGGCCGATCGAATGCCGGGGGTCCCCCGAGCGCCGAGCACCGGTCATCCTGTCGGTCGTGAGGGCCCAGACCGATGACGATATCGGTGGACCGGACGGGCTCGCTCGGACGCGACGCCCTGATCTGCCAGGCTGCGAGCGATGACGACCTCTTGGCGCCTCGGGATGTTCGGAGCGAGCGGGCATGCCAGCGATCTTCTCGGCGCGGCCGAGAGCGTGGCTCGGGCGCGCAGTCGTGACCTCACCGCGCTGCTCTACGTCGACGAGCCGTTCGAACCCCGTCGTTTCGCGGATCGGCCTGCGCAGGTCGTCGGGGGGATCGAGGACGCCTCACCCGGATCAGCGGACGAATGGCTCGTCGCCGTGGGCTATCCACGTGGCAGAGCGGAACTCGTCGCACGTCTCGCCACGCGCGGCTTTCGATGGGCCCGGCTGATCCACGACCGCAGCACCATCGGCACCGGGGTGGTCATCGGTGAGGGAAGCGTGCTGCTGGCGGGGGCCACCCTCTCGCCACTCGTCGACGTCGGCGCTCACGCCTATCTGAGTCAGGGAGTGTCGGTCGGCCACGACACGGTGGTCGGCGAGTGCGTGTCCGTCATGCCGAATGCGACGGTCGGTGGTGATTGCATCATCGAACCGGACGTGCTGATCGGATCGGGAGCGACCGTGCTGGAGAAGATCCGGATCGGACGCCGAGCGGTCGTCGGTGCCGGGGCCGTGGTGACGAAGGACGTCGGCGCGGGCGAGACCGTCCTGGGGAGCCCCGCCAAGGTCGTCACGACCGAGTGATCGTCATCGCCGGAGCTCCTCGATCAGATTGGCGATGGCGATGTCATGGACTCGGGCGGACGCTTCGAGCGTGTTCGAGGCGTTGTGGGACCCGAGCAGCACCTGGTCGAACGTGGTCAACGGGTGATCGCCGGGCAGCGGCTCGGTCTCGAAGACATCGAGTGCCGCGCCGGCGACTCGTCCGGACCGGAGGGCCTCGACGAGCGCATCGTTGTCGATGACCGGTCCCCGACCCGTGTTGACGATCCGCACCCCGGGCTTCATCCGGCCGAACGCAGATGCATCGAGGAGATGGTGCGTCGCCGGGACGAGGGGTGCGTTCACCGAGATGACGTCGCTCGTCGTGAAGACCTCATGGACGTCGACGACCCGGGCGCCCATGTCCGCAGCGATGGCCGCACTCTCCGGTGACGGATCCGATCCGATCACCTGCATCCCGGCGACGTGCGCCCGCGGGATGACCGCTCGGCCGATTCCTCCGAGGCCGATGATGCCGATGGTCAACCCGCGGAGCGAGGTGCCCGGCGGCTTGGGCCAAGAGCCGGTGCGGACGCCGCGATCGATGGCGCCGAGGTGGCGGAGCAGCATCGTGACGTACGCCATCGTCACGTCTGCGACCTCGTCGTCGAACACGCCGGGTGTGTTCCTGACCGGAATCCCTCGAGCTGCGGCGGCGTCGAGGTCGATGCCGTCGATGCCGATTCCCCACTTCGAGATCGCACGGAGGTCGGGGAGGGCGCGGAGCACCTCCGCCGTGAACTTGTCATCGCCCGCGACGACACCCGCACAGCCGGCCATCGCGGCGACGAGTGCATCACCCTCGAGGTGTTGTCCCGGGATCTTGGCGGGCACGACGTCCCAGCCGAGTCGGTCGAGCGGGTCACGGTGACGTTCGAGGTCGCGCAGGAGTTGGATGCAGGTGATCGCGACCCGCGTCATGCCGTCGCCTCCCGGCGCTGGTGGAGCATCTCGGCGATGACGAAATCGTGTTCCTCGTCGATGTCGATCGCTTCGAGCGGATCGACCTCGAACAGCAGTGGCCGATCGCCGATCCGGCGTCCCTCGGCCACCTGGGCTGCCGAGAAGACGTACAGGTTCGAGTTCTCCTCGTAGACGGGTGGGAGATCCTGAGTCCGCAACAGCACCGCCGGGTCATGGTTCATCGGGACACCGGCGGCGTCGTACAGCCGGGTCTGCAGCCGAGTGACGCTGAACAGCGAGTCGTGGTCGTCAGCGGCCTTGTCGAGGTCGTGGAGCGCACGCTCGATGGTCGCGCTCGTGAGCAGAGGGTTGGTGCTGTGTGTCTGCAGGTACCAGTCGCTGGGGAACAGCGAAGCGTCGTGCTGGAGGATCGCGGTCATCGGTGTCTCGCCACCGAGCAGGTGCTGCGGTCGATCGATGCACTCGACCGACGGGAACGTCTCGGCGCACTGCTCGACGATCGTCGGCGAGTCGGTGTCGATGACCACCTTCGAGATCTGCGGCACGTCGAGCAGCGTCGAGACGATGTGGTGGAAGAGCGGTCGGCCGTGGAAGTCGCGGTAGTTCTTTCCTTTCACGCGCTCGCTCGAATGGCGCATCGGCACGAAGGCGACGACGGACAGGGTCATGGTGCTCCTGGGTGGGCGGCGCACGCCGAGAGATCGGGTGCCGGGTGAGTCGTGTTGGCGGAACGGTCAGCGACCGGGACGGCGGCTGAACCCTTTGGGATAGTAGAAGCGTCGCTTCAGCTCGGCGGAGACCTCACCGCGTTCGCGGAAACCCTCCCAGGTGCCGAGGTACTGGCCTGCTCGGAAGGTGACGATGTCGCCGACGTTTCCCCACAGCCGCCGTCGAGGAATCGCAGCGAGGAGGTCGCGGCCGACGTTGGCGCCGAAGAGTGCGGTCGCCTCGAGTGCACCGAGACGTTGATCGTCGAAGATCCGCCGGTGCGCGATCGCCTCGCGTCGGTAGCGGTTCCGGATGCGATCGAAGTGCTCGTCGTGGATGTGTGCGATCGTCGCGTCGGCGCGGTACGCGATCTTCCCGCCGCGCTTCAACGCGTTCTGCGCCCATGCGAGATCCTCGAGCCCGGTGAGATCCTCGTCGTACGGGAAGCGCTCCCACCATTCACGTCGCACCGCGCAGTTGGCGTTGTTGCAGAATGGCGTCCGCTGGTCAGGGTCGCTCGTCTCGGGGAACCACTGGCGCATCAGCTGCATCTCTGAGAACTTCGTGCGATGGTCGCCGGTCTGACGCCCGTAGGAGAGGGCGACCTCAGGGTCGTCGAAGGGCGCGACGAGATGCGCCAACCAGTTCTCGTCGATCGGATAGACGTGTGCGCTCACGAAGACCAGGAGATCGCCGCGGGCCTTCTCACAGCCGACGTTCAGGGAACGTCCGAAGGAGAAGTCCTCCGGGGCGATGTGGACGATGTCGGCTCCATGGGCGCTGGAGATCGGAACCGTGTCATCGGTGGAGCCGGA